>JBJTFY010000193.1:0-7313 GCA_046093625.1 Actinomycetota bacterium | reverse complement strand
GTATCTCGACACTGGTCGCATCGCCGAGGCACCCGCGACCCACCACCACTCCGTCGCATCGCGTGTGCCGGATCATGCGCACGGCGTCGTCGGCGGTCCAGATGTCGCCGTTTCCGAGCACCGGGATCGACGTCACCGCTTGTTTCAATGCGGCGATGGCGTCCCAGTCGGCCTCGCCGCTGTAGTGCTGTTGGGCGGTGCGGGCGTGCAGCGCCACCGCGGCGATGCCCGTCTCCTCGGCGATGCGACCAGTGTCGAGATACGTGATCACGTCGTCGTCGATGCCCTTGCGGAACTTGGCGGTGACTGGGATGCCGTAAGGGGCGGCCGCCTCGACGGCGGCGGACATGATCGCGCGCAGGAGGTTGGGCTTGGCCGGTACCGCGGCACCGCCGCCCTTGCGCGTCACCTTGGCGGCCGGGCAACCGAAGTTCATGTCGATGTGGTCGACCGCGCCGGCTCCGGCCAGACGACGCACGGCCTCGCCCAGCATGCGCGGGTCGCTGCCGTACAACTGCAGGCTGCGCGGTGATTCACCCGGGGCGAACGTGACCATGCGCTCGGTCTTGGCGCTTCCGTGCACCAACGCCGTCGCCATCACCATCTCGTTCACGTACAAGAGCCCCGGAGCGAACTCGCGACACAGCGAGCGGAAGGGGGCGTTGGTGACCCCGGCCATCGGAGCCAGCACCACGGGCGACGGCAGGACCAACGGTCCGATGCGCAACGACGACGTCACCACGCACCGTCCACGAGCGGCAACCGGAGGTTGGGGAACGCGCCGGTGTCGAGCGACGTCGGACCGTCGCCGCGCAACCGGTACCACGCCGCGGCCCCGATCATCGCGGCGTTGTCGGTGCACATGGATCGACTCGGCACCAGACAATCGCGGCCGTCCTCGGCGCACATCGCCGCGAATCGTTCGCGCAACGAGGAATTGGCCGCGACACCGCCACCGAGGACCACGCCGCGCGCGTCCACTTGCTCGGCGGCCCGACGCGCCTTGTGCACCAACACGTCGACCACGGCGGCTTGGAACGACGCCGCCACGTCGGCGGTGCGCACCGACGGGTTCTTGCGCACGAAGTTGACGACCGACGTCTTGAGTCCGCTGAAACTGAAGTCGAGACCCTCGTTGCGCATCGCCCGCGGGAAGTCGACCGCGGTCGGGTCGCCCTCGCCCGCGATGGCGTCGATGGCCGGACCGCCGGGATAACCGAGGTCGAGGAAGCGCGCCACCTTGTCGAAGGCCTCGCCGGCGGCGTCGTCGATGGTGCGCCCGAGAAGTCGGTACTCGCCGTGGTTCCGCATCTCGATCAACATCGTGTGGCCGCCCGACACCAACAAGACGACGAGCGGGAACTGCAGGTCCGGCTTCTCGAGCAACCCCGCGTAGAGGTGGGCCTCGAGATGGTTGACGCCGACGTAGGGCACGTTCCACGTCAGGGCGAGCGACTTCGCCGCCGACACGCCCACGAGCAGCGCACCGATCAGTCCGGGACCGTGGGTGGCCGCCACCGCGTCGATTCGCGTCTCGTCGACTCCGGATTCCACGATCGCCCGTGCCACCACCGGGTTGAGCACGTCGAGGTGCGCCCGCCCGGCGATCTCGGGCACCACTCCGCCGTACTGCGCGTGCAGGTCGATCTGCGAACTCACCACGCTCGACAACACGTCGACCCCACCCATCACCAGCGAGTCGGCGGACTCGTCGCAACAGATCTCGATCGCCAGCACCACGGTCGAGTCGTCGATCGGACGCGCGTTCATCGCCACGCCTCCTCGATCGCGTCGAGTCGGGCCGCGTACTCGTCGGAGTCGATGTCGTGGGCCCACATCACGAGGGCGTCCTCGGTGTTCTCGTAGTAACGCTGACGGATGCCGGCCGGGGCGAAGCCGAATCGTCGGTACAACGACTGGGCCGCGGTGTTGCTGACGCGCACCTCGAGGGTGAGGGCCGCGAATCCACGGGCGATCGCCTCGCGGGCCAGGTGCGCCAGCAGTCGATTCGCGTAGCCCCGCCGCTGTCGCTCGGGCGCGACCGCGATGTTGGTGACGTGGGCCTCGTCGACGGCGAACATCAGACCGCCGTAGCCGACGAGTTCGTCGTCTTGGAACGCCGCGACGTACGAGCGCTCGCCCCGACGGGCGAGGTCGACCTCGCTGTTGAGCACCCCGAGGGTCCAGGGTTTGGGGTGCACCCGCTCTTCGATGTTCATCACGGCGCGCAGGTGACGGCGGCGCAGGGGAACGATGCGGAAGCCGTCGGACGAACCTGCCGGCGGCTCGAGGAGACGCGACACGATGCTCATGCGCCCTTCTCCGAGTTGCGCGTCGACCAGTTGATCTCGGCGTCGGGCTTGCGCAGGTAGAGCGCCTCGACCTCCCACGGGTTCACCCACTCCTCGCGCAACGCCTTGGCGTGGGCCAACTGCACCAACGGTGCGGCACTCGGATAGGCGAAGAACTGCTCGGCGAACTCGGCGCGAAAGTCGGCGGCGATCTCGTCGCGGTAACGCAACGCACCGTCCCCCACGCAGACCACTTCTTGACCCCGCGCGAGCAAGTCGGCCACGAGATCGTCGACCCGACCAGCCCGGGGTTCGGTCACCCGCTGCACGCCCCCGGGGACTTGTCGATACAGGGCGTAGAAAACCTCGCCCTTGCGGGCGTCGACCACCGCGGCGATCACCTTGTCGGTGCGGCGCAACGGATAGGCCAGGAGGTCGAGGCTCGAGATGCCGATCATCGGCACCCGCAACGCCTGGGCGATCGCCTTGCCCGAGGCCAGACCCACGCGCATCCCCGTGAAGAGTCCCGGCCCCACGTCGACCGCGATCACGGAGATCTCGTCGAGGGTCACGTCGGCCTGTCGACACACGAACTCGATGGCCGGAGTGAGGGTCTCGGCGTGTCGCCGACCGCGCGTCACCTCGAACATGGCGAGCACGCCCTCGTGACCGCCCACGGCCACGCTCACCCTTTCGGTGGCGGTCTCGATGCCCAGGATCAGCACGACTCGTCCGCTCTCCACGGAGCCACGGCGGCTTCGACCCGCTCCCACCGCGCCGCCCACGCACGTCCGGTGCCGCGCAGAACGATGGTCCGCGTCTCGTCGCTCGCCTCACCGTCGACGGGAGCCAACCGCAACTCGAGGTGATCGCCGAGCATCGAGGCGACCACGTCACCCCATTCGACGAGCAGGATGCCGTCGCTCTCGACCAACTCCGAGAGCGCCAGGTCGGCGACCTCGCTCGTGCGATCGAGTCGGTAGAGGTCGGCGTGATGCAGGTCGACGCGCCCGGTGTCGTAGGTGTGAACGAGGGTGAACGTCGGACTGGTGACCGGCTCGTCGACGCCGAGCGCGGCGGCGAAACCCTGGGCGAAGGCCGTCTTGCCGGCCCCCATCTCACCGGCGAGGATGATCACGTCACCGCTGCGCGCCAGTTGCGCCAATGCGGCGGCCACGGCATGGGTCTCGACGACCGAACGCACGCGCAAGGAGATCACGGGTCGAGCCTACCGACCGACGAAATTGCCGGTCCCCGACACGAGAACGGGACGCGAACGCTTGACTATGGTCGTCACGATCCCGCCACGGAAGGGGGTGAACCCGTCGATGAGCACGCACACGAACCCGAGCACGAACCCGAGCACGACACTCGAGTTCGTCTTCCAATACCCGGACTTCCACGGCCTCGACGGCGACATGCTCGACGCCGGACCGATCACCGAGCTCGCGACGTGCGCCGAACGCAACGGCTGGAGCGGTTTCGCCTTCACCGAGCACCCCGCCCCCACCGCCAAGTGGCTGCAGTCCGGCGGTCATCAGAGCCTCGATCCGTTCGTCGCGCTCGCGCACGCCGCGGCGGTCACCGAGCGCCTCCACCTGCTCACCTACATCGCGGTTCTTCCGTACCGCAACCCGATGATCACCGCCAAGGCCGCCGCAACAGTCGACAAGTTGTCGAACGGACGATTCGTGCTCGGCGTCGGCACGGGCTACCTGAAGGCCGAGTACTTCGCGGTGGGCGTGTCGTTCGACGAACGCAACGAGATCTTCGACGAGGCCCTGCGCGTGATGCCCCTGCACTGGTCGGGCGAGCCGTTCGACTTCGCGGGCAAACACTTCGATTGTCGGGGCGTCATCGGTCGGCCCCGACCGGTGCAGCAACCGATCCCCATCTGGATCGGCGGCAACTCCACGCTCACGCTTCGTCGCATCGCCGAGTCGGGCCAGGGCTGGATGCCTCTCGTCAGCGACGCCGCGATCGCCCCGACCGTGCGTTCGCCGATCCTCAGCACGCCCGAGGACGTGGCCGAGCGACTGAAGGTGTTGCGCGACCTCGCCGGTGACCGCTTCTCGTCGTTGCGCATCATGCTTCCGTACGCGGACCACTCGATCCACGACCTGCAGCGCGACGTCGAACGTCATCGCGACATGATCGGTCGCATCGCCGCGATCGGAACCACGCACCTCGCCGTGGCCGGACCGTCGGCGGCGCACCCCGCCGCGACGGAGTTCATCGAGGGCTTCGCCGAGACCTACCTGCGTAACCGCTGACGTCACCATGAGCGACCGCGCGTTCTTCACCGACTACCTGGCGGCCTGGGGGGCCGGTGACGTCGACGCTCTGCTCGCGTGGTTCACCGACGACGTCGAGTTCCGCGACATGACCATGCGCCACGGAGCCACCGGCATCGACCGAATGCGGCGCTTCGTCGAGGCCGCGTTCGCCTCGTTCCCCGACGCACGCTTCGAGCTCGTCGACTGCGTGAGCGACGGACGATCGTTCGCGATGGAATGGGTCATGCAAACCGGCGACGTGCCGGGGGCCTCGTTCGGACGCCTCGTCGGCGGTCGGGTGGCCGCGCAGCACGCCTCCTGGGACGGACGGCTCGTGCCGTGACGCGACGCGACCGCACCCTCGAGACCGGTTTTCCCACCGCGGTACCCATCCGTCACGGCGACGACCTCGGCCCCAAGGCCCAACGCACCGTCGAGCGCATCATCGCCAGCGCGCGCGGTGTGTTCCTCGCCAACGGGTACGCCGGCACCACGATCGACGAGATCGCTCGGGTCGCCGCCGTGTCACGCGGGTCGATCTACACGTACTTCCCCACGAAACGCGACGTGTTGGTGGCCGTGGGGGCCGACAGCGTGCGCGCCACCGAGGGCCTCATCGAGAGCCTCGAACGGTTGGGCCGCACACGGGCGGGCCTCGGTGACTGGGTGTCGTCGTACTTCGAGTTCCTCGACGTGCACGGTGCTTTCGCCTTCGCCTGGACCGAGGCGGCCCAGAACGACGACGAGATCCGGGTGGCCGGCATGAAGGGCCACCTGCGCATGTGCCGCGACTTCTCGCGACGTCTGTCCGTCGCGACCGGTCGCGCGATCGACGAACCCGAGACGTTCGGCTTGACGATGGTGAGCATGCTCGAGCGTCTGTGGTCCTACGGCGCGCTCTACAGCGGTCGCACCCGACGCGAGGTGGCCGTCGATCAGGCGGCCAGCACCATCTGGTCGGCGGTTCGGGCCTGACGCACCGCGCGCCCTAGAGTTCGACCCATGACGAACAACGGGTCGAAGAACAAGATGTGTCAGGGTCGAATCTGCGCCGTCACCGGCGCCGGTCGAGGCATCGGTCGCGAGTACGCGCTGTTGCTCGCCGCCGAAGGAGCCAAGGTCGTGGTCAACGACTTCGGTGGTGCCCGCGACGGATCGTCCGGTGGAGGCAGCAACCCCGCTCAGGACGTGGTCGACGAGATCACCGCGGCCGGGGGCGAGGCCGTGGCGCATCTCGGTGACGCCAGTTCGTACGCCGACGCCCAAGCGATGGTGAAACTCGCCATCGACACGTTCGGCGGCATCGACGTCGTCGTCAACAACGCCGGCATCCTGCGCGACCGCATGCTCTTCTCGATGTCGGAGGACGAATGGGACGCCGTCATCAAGGTGCACCTCAAGGGCACGTGGGCGTCGAGTCGCGTCGTCGCCGAGTACTGGCGCAATCGGGCCAAGGAGGGCCTGCAGAACGACGGTCGCATCATCAACACCACTTCGGTGTCGGGTCTGTACGGCAACCCCGGGCAGAGCAACTACGGCGCGGCCAAGGCCGGCATCGCCACCTTCACCCTCATCGCCGCCGAGGAACTGGCGCGTTACGGCGTCACCTGCAACGCCGTGGCCCCCGGCGCTCTCACCCGACTCACCGAGGACCTCGGTCTGCCGCCCGAGATGCTGGCCCGCTTCGGTCCCGAGTGGGTCGCCCCGGTGATCGCGTGGCTCGCCTCGTCGCAATCGGCCGACGTGACCGGTCAGGTGATCGAGTCGAACGGCAGCCTGCTCGGCATCGCCCAAGGCTGGATCCGCGGACCGCACGTGACCGACCCGCCGCTCGACCCGCACGAGATGGACGCGGTGATTCGTGGACTGCTCGCCAAGGCGACGCCGCGCACCAAGATGTCCGACATCAACTGATCCCGAACCTCAGGACCAGGCGGCGATCAACTCGTCGGCGGTGACGATGGTCGCGATCATCGAGAGCGAGTTGTCGAGTACGGCGTCGGCGTATTCGGTCGGGATGCCGCAGACCGCGTCGCGCACGATCACAACCTGGTAGCCGAGGTCGCACGCGCTCAAGGCGGTCCCGAGCACGCCCAGGTTCACGCTGACCCCCATGATCACCACCGTGCGCGCTCCGAGGTTGCGCACGACCGCGTCGAGTTCGGTGCCGGTGAAGGCCGTCATGCCGTGGATGCGACTCATCTTGATGTCGGCCGGCTGCACGTCGAGTTCGTCGACGATCTCGGCCCCCGGGCGACCGGCATCGATCGGCCCGTGACCCACCTCGGCACGACGCTTGGCCCCGAGGGCGAAGATGCGGCAGTTGAGCGACTGCCCCGCTCCGTCGAAGCGCTCCTCGACCACCGCGTGCAACACCCGGATGCCCCGGTCGCGGGCCGCCGCACACACCCGACCGGCCACGGGCAGGATGCCGGCCTCGCGCACCGCCACGGGTAGCGCGGCCAGGATCGCCTCGTCGCCCACGATGCCCTTTTGCAGCTCGTTCGTGATGACCACCGTGTGGGCCGGGTCGACCGTGGCTCGCAACCTGTCCGCAGAAATCGCCATGACCCGACGGTAATCCAGGCGGGATCGGGTGGGACCCCACGTTCGCATGGACACCGAACAGAATTGACGGTAGTGTCAAGTCGTCCGAGGAGGAATCATGACCGCTATTGAATCGCCCCTGCGCCCGTCCGACGCCGACATCGACTACGCACTCTGCGACGCCGACCAGCACTACTAC
>JBJTFY010000192.1:0-12748 GCA_046093625.1 Actinomycetota bacterium | reverse complement strand
GGTCTCACCCGGTCCGAGTTCGGTCACCTCGACCGTCAGCGGACCGTTGGCACGGAGGTCGTCGTGGTGGTCGTGTCGATACTGCTGATCGAGTTCGAGCATGCGCAACATGGCGTCGAACATGGCCGCGGTGCCGGGCGGCCCGTACACCTTCAACGGCACGTGAACCGGCTGCATGACCCAGCGGGTGGTGACGAGATCGTTGACGTCGGTGATGTGATCGCTGTGCAGGTGGGTGATGAGCAAAGTGTCGACCAGCACCGGCGGCACACCGGCCGCCATCAGTCGCATCAGCGCGCCGCGTCCGCAATCGACCATGATGTTGCGGTCACCGGCCTGGACGAGCGTGCACGGACCCGCGCGATTCGGGTCGGGAATGGGGCTACCGGTGCCGAGCAGGGTGATCTTCACGCGCTCATCATGTCACGAATTGCCAGCTCGGGTGACAAATGTAAGTGCTGTGCTTCCGGAACCCATTCGACGGACTCCCACCATGATGCTGAACGACACCCGAGACCGCGAAGCGCTCCGCGCAAGCGTTGTTTCGCAGTGCGGCCGTGAGGCCGTACCAGAACCCCGATTCCCTGATCGTGGTCTATCGTCCGCCAAGTATGAGCGTCATCGAGTTCACATACGAACCGGTGCCACACCTTCCAAGTCTCTCCACACCAAGCTTCGAAAAGTCCGGGCGGCTGGGGCAAACGTAGGTTCTGATCATGAGGGTGACAGTCGTGAATGATCAACAGTCCGCCGTCGCGCACGACCTCGAACGCGACTCGGATGAGCGTCAAGGTGTCGACCACCTGATGCCACGGATCGATGAAGACGACGTCGAATGGATCGGTAACTGCACGAACGTGTCGCTCGACCTGCCTCAGAGTGGGAAAGCCTGCAGTGGATTCCAGCAGTGAACACTGGGATTCGGATGCGTACACGAATCGCCCGTACCGCGCGAAACCTCGCACGTCAACATTGGAGCTGATCGGTTCACCGGTGGTGACCGAGACGATCTCGAGAAGGCTACGAGCACCGGCCCGTGACAGGTCGTTCACGACCGTCGCCGTGGGACTCATCGCCTACTCGTCATGTGTCAGGTTTCCAGGGCTTCGACGAGCGTGTTCCAGGCCAGAGTGGCGCACTTGATGCGAACCGGGAACTTCACGACGCCCTGAAGGGCCTCGAGATCGCCCAGTTTCACGGCCGGAACGCCGTCGGACTCTTCTTCGATCGACATCATCACCTTGAAGCGGTGGACGAGGGCGCGCACCTCGGCGATCGGCTTGCCCTTGATCGCCTGCGACATCATCGAGGCCGAACTCTGCGAGATGCTGCAGCCCTGCCCGGACACCTTCACGTCGGTGACGACGTCGTTTTCCACCTGCACGAAGACGGTGATCTCGTCGCCGCAGAGAGGGTTGTGTCCCTCGGCCTTGTGAGCGGGCGGCGGCAACTCACCGCGGTTACGGGGCGAGCGGTAATGGTCGAGGATGATCTCGCGGTAGAGGTCTTCCAATCCGGGCATGATGTTCCTCTCGTGGTGCTAAATCCCGAAGATATCGCTGGCGCCGTCGAGGGCGTCGGCGAGGGCGTCGGCATCGGACTCGTCGTTGTAGATGTAGAAACTCGCGCGGGCGGTGGCGTTGGCTCCCAGCAAGCGCATGAGGGGCTTGGCGCAGTGGTGGCCCGCGCGCACGCAGACGTTGCGCTGATCGAGCACCTGGCTGATGTCGTGCGGGTGGATGTCACGGAAGGCGAAGCTCAGCACCGCCCCGCGGACCTCGGGATTACGGGGCCCGTGGATGGTGATGTCGTCGCCGTAGCGCTCGTTCAAGGTGTCGAGGGCGTAGCGGGTGAGGTCCATCTCGTGGCGACGCACGTTGGCCATGCCGATACTGGTCAGGTAATCCACGGCGGCTCCGAGGCCGACAGCCTCGACGATCGGCGGCGTGCCGGCCTCGAACTTGGCCGGCAACTCGGCACAGGTGAAACCGTCGACGCGCACGTCGGCGATCATGTTTCCGCCACCGAGGAACGGAGGCATGGCGTCGAGCAGGGTCTCGCGACCCCACATCACGCCGATTCCCGAGGGACCGACCATCTTGTGGCTGCTGAACGTGACGAAGTCCGCGTCCCAGGCGCGGACGTCGGTGACGTTGTGAGGGACGAACTGGCAGGCGTCGACGATCGCCAACGCACCGGCGTCGTGCGCGGCGGCGCACAGCGCGGCCACCGGGGTGATCGTCCCGAGCACGTTGCTCATGGCGGTGAACGACAGCAGCTTGGCGCCATCGAGGAACGCGGAGAGATTCGACAGATCGAGTTCTCCGTCGTCGGTCAAAGGGATCCAGCGCAGTTCGATGCCGATCTCGTCAGCGAGCATGTGCCACGGCACGATGTTGGCGTGGTGCTCCATGTGCGTGAGCACCACGGCGTCACCTCGACGAAGGTTGGCTCGCCCCCAGGTGGCGGCGATCAGGTTCAGCGACTCGGTCGCGTTCTTGGTGAACACCACTTCGCGCGCCGAGGGGGCGTTGATGAATCGGGCGACCTTCGTCCGCGCACCCTCGAACGCGTCGGTGGCCTCTCCGGCCAACCGGTAGGCACTGCGATTGATCGGCGCGTAGGCGTTGCGCATGAACCCGGCCATCGCGTCGATGACCGCGTCGGGCTTCTGGGAGGTGTTGGCCGAGTCGAGGTACACCAGTCGTTCGCCGTCGATACGACGCTGCAGAACGGGGAAGTCGGCCGTGCCGGCGGACCAGTCGACCCGGTCGCTCACGGCCGGAACGACTCGTATCCGGAGGACTCCAGTTTCTCGGCGATCTCCATCCCGCCGCTGGCGACGATGCGTCCGTCGACCATCACGTGAACGTGATCGGGCGCCAATTCGTCGAGGAGTCGCTGGTAGTGCGTGATCAGCACGACGCCCATGTCGGGTCGGTCGACCCGCACCTCGCGGATGCCCTTGGCGACGATGCGCAAGGCGTCGATGTCGAGACCGGAGTCGGTCTCGTCGAGAATCGCCATGTCGGGTTCGAGAATGGCCATCTGCATGATCTCGTTGCGCTTCTTCTCGCCGCCCGAGAATCCTTCGTTGAGGTAACGGTCGACGAACGAGGAATCCATGCCCAGTCGCTTCATCCAGTCCATGGTGGCCAGCCGCAACTCGAGCACCGACAAGTCGATGCCCTTGCGAGCACTGAGGGCCTGACGCAGGAACTGGATCACGCTCACCCCGGCGATCTCCTGGGGGTACTGGAACCCGAGAAAGAGCCCCGACTTGGCGCGCACGTCGGTCGGCCAGTCGGTGATGTCGTCACCCTTGAAGAAGATGTGCCCGCCCGTGACCTCGTACTCGGGGGAGGCCAGCAGGCAACTGGCGAGAGTGCTCTTGCCACAGCCGTTCGGGCCCATGATCGCGTGAACCTCGCCGGCGTTCACCGTGAGATCGAGGCCCTTCAGGATGTCGGCGGGGGTGGTCGACTCGTCGTCGCTGGCCGGACGGGCGTGCAGGTCGTCGACCCGGAAAAGAGGTGCCGCACTCACGTCGGCGAGTCTAGGGCCGACGCCCAATTTCCCCTATGGCTGTAGTGCAAATGTCACCCCGGGGTCCGGGCGAATCGCGGGGTCCCGGAGGCGTCGCGGTCGACCGACCGCAGGGCCCGCCAGAGATCGCGGTAGGTGGGGTACTCGTAGCCCGCAGCGACGTAGCCCGATTCCACCAATGAGCGGTGGTAACGGGGCAGGTGTCGAAAGGGCACCCCGGCGTCGACGTGGTGCGCCAAGTGGAAGCCGATGTTGTACGGCACCAAGAAGAATCGGGCCAGTACGTGTTGGCGCACCGAATGTGTGGCGACGCGGCGGTCGTCCGAGGCGTCGAGCCCACCGTGTTCGGCGACCGAGCGGAGGCGGTTGATCACCCGCCAGACGGTGAGGTACGGCAGCAGCCACAGGAGCGGATAGACCCACCACACCCCGAGTGCGATGCAGGCACCGGCCATGACGACCTGCACGAACACGATGCGTTGTTGCGAACGTCGCACGACCTTCACCTCGCTGCGCAGACCGCGCAACTGGTCGGCGAGCAGGCGCGAACCGGTGCGTCCGTTGGCGTCGCGGGTCAACTTGCGCCGCCACGAATCGGGGCTGATGGGATAGTTGGCGTAGAGCGCGATGTCGGGTTCGGTCGGTCCGAACTCCTGACGATGATGGGCCATGTGCACGCGACGGTAGGCATCGGTGTTGGTGAAGGCGGGGTATCCGATCAGCCAACGACCCACGACGTCGTTGGCTCGACGGTGGCGGAACAACAAGCGGTGCGCGGCTTCGTGCATGAGCGAGGCGAACTGGGCGTGGGCCCGACCCATCAGCACGAACACCGGCAACCAGGTCACCGGACCAAACTTCACGGCGCACACCACCAGGGCGGTGGTCTGCGCGTACACGCCGGCAATCGAGAGGAGATTGCGCAGTGACGGGATGCGTCGCATTTCTTCGCGCGATTCGGCATGCAACCGACCGTCGGGTGCGACCGCCGTCGTGTCGCGGCCCACGGGCATGTGGCGGTCGCGGATCATCCCGCCGAGACGAACCGTTTCACCAGCCACGGTCGACCCATTCCCGCAGGTGCGGTCGTTCGGTTCCGATCGTCGTGTCGAGACCGTGACCCGGAAGGACGACGGTGTCCGCGGGGAACACGAAGAGAAGGTTGTCGATGGAGTCGATGATCGCCTCGAAAGACCCACCGGGGAACTTGGTCGCCCCCGGGCCCCCGGGGAACAGCGTGTCCCCGGTGAAGAGCAGCGGAGTGTCCGCGACGGCGAACGAGACCGAACCGGGGGTGTGGCCGGGGTTGTGGATCGCCCGTAGGCGCAAGCGGCCCACCTCGACGACTTCGTCATGCGCGAGGAACGCGTCGTAGCCGAGATCACCGAGCATCGGTGCGTCGAGAGCGGTGACCGCTACTTGGTAACCCGCCTCGCGCATCGCCGGGATCGCCTGAATGTGGTCGTGGTGCCCGTGCGTCTCGAGCACGCGTCGAACCCCGAGGCGACGACTGATCTCCAGCAGTTTCTCGTGTTCGTTCGCCGCGTCGATGAGCACGGCCTCGCCGGTCGCTCGGCAACGAACGACGAACACGTTGTTGTCGTACGGACCGACGACCAGTTTGTGCACCTCGACGTTGGTGTCGGACCAATGCAGGGTGTTCACGGTGCTCACGTCCAGATTCTCTCACGACGACGACCGTCACGCGAGGGTGACGGCCCCGTGGCGACCGCGGGCCGTAGGGTTTCCCCGTGCCCAAGAAGTCCGATCCCAAGGCCCTGCGCCGACTCTCCGAGATGCCTCTGAGTCCGACGCCGGGGTCGAACGACCCGGCGGGCACGACATCGCGTGGTCCGACTCGGGCGGTCGTGGTGAGCCTCGTTCTCCCCGGGCAACCGTCGTTCTTCCGTCGCCGCGTGCTGTCCCTTCTGCTCCTGGCGGCCGGGGTGGTGTTGCCTCTCGCCGTTCTGCTGGTCGTGGTGATCCGACGCGACGAGATCACGACCCTCGTGCTCGACCGACAGGTGTTGCGCGCGCTCGAGGTGACGGGGGTTCTGTTCCTCCTCACGCGCGTCGTGGCGGTGACCGAGGTGGTTCGTTCGCGCACGGAAGGCTCCCCACGTCGAGCAGCCACCGCCGTCGCGGTGTTGGGCGTCGTCGCGTTGTTCGTTCCCACGGCGTACGCGGTGACCAGGGTGCACGACCTCTCCGGGGTGATCGCCGACGTGTTCGTGTCGTCGGGCAGTTCCGATCCGTTGGCCGCCGCCGGTTCCGACACGGGCGACGAATTCACCACGGTGTTGTTGATCGGAGGGGACGAGGGTCCCGGTCGTTGGGCCATGCGCACCGACTCGATGATCCTCGTGATCATCCATCGCGATTCCGGCCGGGTGGCGATGGTGTCGGTCCCGCGCAACCTGAATCGGTTGCGCTTCGATCCGGCCTCGCCGATGGGGCAGCAGTTCCCGAAGGGATTCGACGGGCTGACGAACGCCATCTACCCCTACGTCTATTCGAACCCGGACATGGCGGCGCAATATGCGCGTGGTGAACTGCAACCCGAGGCGGTGGCCCTCGCGAGCGGCCTGAGCTACTCCTTGGACCTGACGATCGACGACTATGTGCTCGTCAACATGCAAGGCTTTCTCGAGTTGGTCGACGTGCTGGGTGGCGTCACGGTGAACCTCGACAAGCGCATCCCCATGCCGGGCAACGTGCCCGGAGCCAAGCACGACTATCCGCCCTACATCGGCCCCGGCGAAGTGGAGATGGACGGCACGGTCGCCCTGGGTTTCGTGCGTTCGCGCAGTGCCGACAGCGATTACGGACGCATGGGTCGTCAACGGCAGTTGCTGGCCGCGCTGGCGGGCCAGACATCGGGAATAGATGCCTTGCGTAAGTTCCCCGACCTCGCCCAGGTGATGCGCTGGACGGTGCGCACCTCACTCAACACCGACGAGTTCTCTTTCCTGGCGCGGCGCCTGCAGGACGGCGCGGCGGTGAAGGAGTCGGTCAGTCTCGCGCCACCTTTCATCGACCCCGGTAGTCCGAAGTTCGACGACATCGCCACGTTGATCGACACCCTCGAGTACGCGCTCGCCGAGAACGTCGACTTCCCTTACGCCTGAGATCAGCCGCGAATCCGGTTCCACTCGTCGGGGTCGCGACCCAACTTGACCAGTCGCTTGGTGACCGAGAGCGGGGCTCCGATGTCACCGCCGGCGCGGATGGTGCGCACGTGGTCGCCGTCCTCGTCCCAGATGTGGCAGGTGTTGAGGTTCGACTTGAACGCCATCTCACGGGATTCCGGTGAAAACTCCGGTCGCGGGGCGCCGGAATCGGCCATCTCGGTCATGCGCAACACGCGCATGCTCCAGCCGCACTGAACGGCGACCGGCCCCATCGCCTGTAGGAGAGCGGTGGTGTGCGTGCAGCCGCGGGGCCCACCGAACAACTCGCGCACCTTGTGCGTGAAGCCGCGGGCGATCGACAAGCCGACGAGCTGGCGGTACTTGATGGCGATTCCCGGGCACTCGTGATGTGGAAACTCCTTCAACTCCGCGGTGGCGTCGATGATCTCGAGCATGGGAAAGGACACCCTCAATTGCACGACCATGTGGTGGATCGTGAGCGGCTCGGGATCGTTGCTCACGTACATGCCGGCCGGTTTGTCGTCGCGAACCGCGCCCCAAAGCAGGATTTCTCCGTCGTTCACCTTGAAGGCGCGCACCTCGTAGTTGCGCGTGTGAATGGGCAACAGATCCGGGTTGTCGGGCAGGATCGGGTGCGGGTTGGGTGTCGGTTGCGCCACGTACGCCTCAGCCCACGAGCAGCCGACCGAGGCGAGCCAGGCTCGGCTGGGTGGACCCCAACTGCAGTTCGAGTTGCTTGTGAAGCAGGAAGAAACGATGCAACGGGTAGTCGCGATCGACGCCGACGCCGCCGTGCACGTGGTGCGCCCCGTGCATGATGCGCCAGCCGCCTTCGGCCGCCCAGAACTTCGCCGACAACAAGGCCTCGTCGGCGGGCAGACCCTCGCTGAGGCGCCAAGCCGCTTGCCATGCCGTCAGACGCACGCCCTCGGTGTCGATGTAGGCGTCGCCAGCCCGCTGCGATACGGCCTGGAACGAAGCGATGATCTTGTCGAACTGCTGACGACCCTTGGTGTATTCGGCCATCAGGAGCAAGGCGGCTTGGCAGGCGCCCGAGGTCATGATCGTCGCGGCGGACATGCCTCGGTTGAGCATGGCGCGGGTGGCGTCGGGGTTGCCGAGACACTTCGCGGTCGCACCGTCGAACTCGACCATCGCGTCGGGGACACCGGTGGTGGTGTCCTGACGCGTGACGCGCACCCGGGGATCGTCGGCCTCGACGCAATAGAGACCGTCGGCGGCGGTCACGACGAAGCGCTTGGCGATGAGACCGTGCGGAACGCACACCTTGGTGCCCGTGACCTTGCCGTCCTCGACCACCGTCGCGGGCTCGAACGGGTCGCCGACGGGCTCATGGATCGCCGCGGTGACGACGACCTCGCCCGATGCGACGCCCGCAAGCAACTCGGGGAAGCCCGCAAGAGCCGGAGCGGCGAGCCCCATGACCGCCAGTGCGGGCACCGGCGCGGCGACGCGACCGATCTCCTCGAGAACCACGGAGGTCTCGATGATTCCGAGTCCGCCACCGCCGACGGATTCCGGGAGCCCGATGCCGACGAGACCGGCGTCGGCGAGGGTGCGCCACAACGCCAGGTCGGTTCCGGTGTCGGATGCCGCGACCGACTTGAGATGTTCGGTGGAGCAGGCGTCGTCGAGGATCTGGCGGGTGAGGGCCCGCAGTTCGTTCTGATCGGAGGAGAGCGAGAAGTCCATCAGCGGGCCGCCCTCGGGAATCCGAGCGAGAACATGGTGATGAGGTCGCGTTGCATCTCGTTGGTTCCCCCGCCGAACGTGAGGATCAACATGCCGCGGTAGAGGCTCTCGAGTCGCGCGCGAACGATGGCACCGGGCGTTCCCTGCTTGAGATAGCCCGGGGGACCGAGGATCTCGAAGAGCAAACGAAACGCCTCGAGGTAAAACTCGGTGCCGTACACCTTGATGGACGAACAGTGTCCGACGTCGAGTTTGCCCTGCGTGGCCTCCCACGCCGACTGCCAGTTCATGAGCCGCAACACGTCGAGTTTGGCGTGCACGCGCGCGAGGTTGAGCTGAACCCATTCCTGGTCGGCGACGCGCCGCCCGTCGGGAAGGTTGGTCTTCTTGGCCCACTCGAGGGTGTCGGCCAGGGCTCGCTCGACCACGCCGGTCGAGCAGAGCGTGACTCGCTCGTGGTTGAGTTGGTTGGTGATCAGGGTCCAGCCCTTGTTCTCGCCACCGACACAGTTCTCGACCGGGATACGCACGTCGTCGAGGAACATCGCGTTGATGTCGTGCTCGCCGATGAGGTTGAGTTTCTGCAGGGTGATGCCGGGTGTGTTCATGGGCATGATGAGGATGCTGATGCCCTTGTGCTTGGGGGCGTCGGCGTCGGTGCGCACGGCGAGCCAGCAGTAGTCGGCGTCGCTCGACAGTGACGTCCACATCTTCTGGCCGTTCACCACGTACGTGTCGCCGTCGCGAACGGCTCGGGTCTGCAACGAGGCGAGGTCGGTGCCGGCGTTGGGCTCGCTGTACCCGATGCAGAAGTGCACGTCACCGGCGAGGATCTTGGGAAGGAAGAACTCCTTCTGCTGGTCGGTTCCGAAGTTCATGATGGTCGGACCGACCGTGTTGATGCTCAACATCGGCACTGGCGCGCCGGCGCGCATCGATTCGTCGAAGAAGATGAACTGCTCGATGGCGCTGCGGCCCTGTCCGCCGTACTCCTTGGGCCAGCCGATGCCGGCCCAGCCGTCGGCACACATCTGCTTCCAGACGCGTCGGGGACCCTTGCCGATGCCGTGGCTGTTGTTGAGTTCGGCCACGGTGGCCTCGTCGAGCAGGCGCTCGTAGTAGCCGCGTAGCTCGGCGCGCATCGCGTCCTGTTCGGTGGTGTATCCGATTTCCATCCGTGCTCCCGGGGGTTCAGGTTCGCCTCGGTTCTAGCAGAAGGCCACCCGAAATGCCCTTGCCAACTAGGGTCGATTTTTGATGACGAAGGATCTGAAACTCGGCTGGCACATCGGTTACTGGGGCCGCTCGATGCCCGTGGGCGTCCCCGAGACCCTCCGGATGATCGAGGGGCTCGGCTACGACTCGGTCTTCACCGCCGAGTCGTGGGGCAGCGACGCCATCTCGCCGCTCGCCTGGTGGGGCGCCGGCACCACGAAGTTGCGCCTCGCCACCAACATCGTGCAGCTTTCGGCCCGCACGCCGACCGCGACCGCTATGGCCGCGATCACCATGGATCACCTCTCGGGCGGTCGCTTCTGTCTCGGCCTCGGGGTGAGCGGTCCGCAGGTGGTGGAGGGCTGGTACGGGCAGCGGTTCAACAAACCTCTGGCGCGCACCCGCGAGTACGTCGACATCATCCGCAAGGTTCTCCGGCGCGAGGAGCGACTCACGAACGCCGGTCCCGAGTACCCGATTCCCGCCCCGAACGGACTGGGTCTGGGCAAGGCGCTCAACGTGATGACGCACCCGGTTCGCGCGGATCTGCCGATCTTCCTCGGTGCCGAGGGTCCCAAGAACGTCGCGTTGGCCGCCGAGATCGCCGACGGGTGGGTCCCCATCTTCTACGCGCCCCGTCACGAGCAGATGTACGCGCGCCATCTGGCCGAGGGATTCGCCCGACCGGGAGCGCGACGCACCCCCGAGAACTTCGAGATCCTCGCCATGGCGACCACTTTCATCGACGACGACATCGAAGCCGCCTACAACCGCGCGCGTCCGACCATCGCGCTGTACGTCGGTGGCATGGGAGCCCAGGAGATGAATTTCCACGCCGACGTTTTCCGGCGCCTCGGCTACGAAAAGGCCGTCGACGAAATCCAGGATCTGTTCCTGAACGGCAAGCAGGCCGAGGCGATCGCCGCCGTGCCAAAGGAGATGGTGGACGAGATCTGTCTCGTCGGACCGGCGGCCAAGATCCGGGACGACCTGGCGGCCTGGAAAGAGAGCAAGGTCACGACCCTCATCATCGGGGGCTCACCGGACACGCTGCGCACCATGGCCGAGTTGGTTCTCGGCTGATCGGAGGGAACCGCGATGACGATGCCCGACTACCTGCGCGAGTTGGCGGCCCGAGTGTCGAACTGGGGTCGATGGGGGGTCGACGACCGCCGTGGCACCCTGAACCTCATCGACGAGGCGGCGATTCGTCGGGGCCTCGCCGCCGCCCGTCAAGGCAAGTTGTTCTCATTGACGTATCCCTTCGACGAGGACGGTCCGCAACTCGGATTCATCCCGGGTCGCGTGAACCCCGAGCGAAAGATGATCTCGCTCAACCACTCGATGACCGGTGATCCGGGGGACTTCACGTCGAGTGACGATGCGGTGACGATGGGGGTTCAAGCGTCCACTCATCTCGATTCATTGGCCCACGTGGGCTACGACGGACTGCTGTACAACGGATTGTCCGACACGACCACGAACGAGACCGGTAGCACCGAACTCGGTATCGAGAAGGTGGGGCCGGTGATGTCGCGCGGGGTTCTGCTCGACGTGGCACGGGTGCACGGAGTCGACTTCTTCGACGACGCCCACCCGATCGGGGCCGACGATCTCGACAAGGCGGCGGCGCTGGGCGGCATCACCGTGATGCCGGGCGACATCGTGTGCGTGCGCACGGGTCATCAACATTGGTTGCGAACGGGCGACAAGGTGCATTATTCGTACCCCACCCCCGGACTCGGGCAGAAGAGCATCGAGTGGGTGCGTGATCACGACGTCGCCATCGTGGCCACCGACACCATCGTCTTCGAGTGTTATCCGCCCGAGGATCCCGCCGCGATGCTGCCGGTGCACATGATCAACATTCGCGACATCGGGTTGACGCAGGGCCAGAACTGGGCGCTCGACGCCTTGGCCGCCGATTGCGCGGCGGACGGCCAGTACGACTTCCTTCTCACGGCGACCCCGATCCCGTTCACCCGCGCGGTCGGTGGCCCGGTGGCGCCGACCGCCGTGAAGTGACGCTCAGAAGTCGAAGATCTCGCCGAAGAAGCTCTTGGTTTTGCTCTTCTTCTTGCCGTACTTGTGGTCGTCGTCGTCCCAATCGTCATCGCGATCGACGCGTCGTGCGGCGACCGTCGTCGACCGCTCGATGATCTTGTCGAGCTCTCCGCGATCGAGCCACACCCCCCGGCAGGCGGGGCAATAGTCGATCTCCACGCCTTGACGGTCGGTCATGACGAGAGCGGTGTCGGCGCATGTCGGACACTTCATTGTTGATTCCTCCTGACTTTCCGGTTGTACCGCAACTTTCGGGCTTCTTCGATCCAGAGCACCGACGACGCGATGGCGATCGCGATCATCCACTGCGCGAAGGAGATCGACGTGGTGTCGAAGAGTTTCTGCATCGGACCGAAGTGGGTGACGCCGACCTGGAGCACGAGCACCGCGACCAAGGCGATCCAGAGTCGACTGTTCTTGAACGTCGCCTTGCGAAACACCGACAGGGTGTCGCTACGGCAGTTGAGAATGTTGAAGAACTGGAAGAGCACGAAGGTGTTGAAGGCCATCGTGCCCGCCACCGTGGCGCGCCCCGCATACGGCTCGGGGCCGCCGACGAAGTGCAGAACCCCCAAGGTGCCCACGGCCATCAGAAGGCTCGAGACCAGGATGGCTCCCCAGCGCTTTTTGGTCAGGATCTTCTCGCTCATGGGACGGGGCCGCCGCCGCATGACATCGGCTTCCGGAGGATCGAGACCCAGCGCCATCGCCGGGGGTCCGTCCATGATGATGTTCACCCACAGAATCGCGATCGCCGCGAACGGCTTGCCCTTGGCGATGTCGAGCAACGACGCGACGAGGAACAGCAACGCGAATCCGATGGTGGTACTCAATTGGAATCGCACGAACTTCACGATGTTGTCGTAGATCGTCCGACCCTGTTTCACCGCGCCGACGATCGTGGCGAAGTTGTCGTCGGTGAGAACCATCGTCGCGGCCTCTTTGGTGACCTCGGTGCCCGTAATACCCATGGCGATTCCCATGTCGGCCTTCTTGAGAGCGGGAGCGTCGTTGACACCGTCTCCGGTCATCGCAACGACGTTGCCCTTCTTCTGAAG
>JBJTFY010000191.1:0-2070 GCA_046093625.1 Actinomycetota bacterium | reverse complement strand
GTGGAAGCCACCGTAGACGTAGTCCTTCAGGTGCTCGACGGAGACCCACACCGACAGGTTCACCGTGACCAATGGGTCGCCGTAGACATCCTCGTCCGGGGCGCGGGTGTCGATGCCGTGACGCCACACGAACCCCGGACTTGCCTCGGCACGGGCATTCGTCTCGTCGATGAGATCCTCGAACGGCGCGGTCGACGGGTGCCCGAGCGGATGCCGGAGACGCGCGATGTTGAACTGCGCGATGTGCATCGCTCGCGACGACGGCTCGGATCCGATGAACCGAACCTACTGCGCGCGACCATGGGCCACGGCCCGCTCGGCGATCGAGCACCGGTCTCTGCACTCGCCGACCGGCACCCGAGCGCCTACATCGCCGATCCGGTCACCGTGAAGTGGAACTCGATCTCGGCGAGGTTCGTCGCAGGACCGTAGGTGCCGCGCACGAAGAAATTCACCTTGTACTCGCCGTTCGGCAGGTATGCGGTCGGGCGGGCATTGCGGAAGAACTCCTCGGGGAGATCCGTCGGGCCGGTGTCGAACGACCATTCGTAGTGACTGTTCGTCACGTCGTAGACGCCGATCCAGTACCCGACCGCACCGGACGCCGGGGTCCCGGATTCCCAGCCGAACTGGAACTTCGCCGTTCCATCGGCCGGGTTCCCGAGGAGCCGCACGAAGGCCCCGTCGTCCTGGGCGAGAGTCGGCTGGGCCGCGTAGGTCTTGGCCGGAAGTGTGAGACCGATGCACACCGCCGCCGCGAGAGCGGCGATGCGTGTGATCGGACGAGTCTTGGCGCTCATGTGACGTCCTCCTTGTGGACACCTCATCGGTGGTCCCCGATGTGGACCCTCGAGATCGATGATGCGTCCGGCGCACCGCTCCTCCACCGCACAAACCTCACTCACGCCACTCGCAGGACCGCGACCACAAGGTCGGGACATCGCTCCGGGTGTGCCACACTTTGGCGATGTCGACACGCTCCGAGCACCTCGCCTCGTGGGTGAGCAGGCTCGTGCAGATCCCGAGCGTCAATCCCCTCCAGGCCGGCCCACGGGCCGGTGAGCCGGGCGAGGCGCGTCTCGCGCGCTCCCTCGCCGGGTGGTTCGCCGACATGGGGGCCGATTCGGTCGAACTGGTCGACGTGGTCGAGGGGCGCCCGAACGTCTACGGGATCTGGGAGGGCACGAGCGACAAGTGGGTCGTGCTCGACGTGCACACCGACACCGTCACCGTCGAGCACTGCGAGGGTGACCCCTTCGACGGTCGCATCGCCGACGGTCGGATCTACGGCCGCGGGGCCGTCGACACCAAGGCCTCTCTCGGGGTGATGCTCGCGGTGCTCGAGCGCGCACGCGGCGAGGGTCGCCGACCCGTGCCGAACCTCGTCGTGGTCGGGTCGATCTCGGAAGAGGCGGGTGGCCTGCTCGGGGCGCGCGGATTCCGCGAGTGGGCCGAGCGCCGGGGACTGAGACCGGACGAGGTGATCGTGGCCGAGCCGACGATGTGCGAGCCGATCCACGGTCACAAGGGAGGTGCCTCCCTCGAGGTCGAAGTGAAGGGGCTCGCCTCCCATTCTGCGAACCCGCACCTCGGCAAGAACGCGATCACCGGGGCGGCTGCCCTCGTGCTCGCCCTCGACGCCGAGAACCGCCGGCTCCAGACGCTCACCCCCGCCACCGAAGTCGGCAACGGCACGCTCACCGTCACACTCGTGAAGGGTGGAACCGGCGGCAACGTCGTGCCGGACTCCTGCACGATCACCGTCGGCCGCCGGATCGCCCCGGGCGAGGACAATGCCGTCGTGGTCGAGGACCTGAAGGACCTCATCACCCGGGAATGTCCGCTGCCCGTGTCGTTCACGCGCACTTACGTGGGTGCACCGGCTTTCTACCAATCCCCCGACTGCGACCTCGTGCACCGCCTCTGCGACTGGGCGGGCACGAACCCGGCCGTGGCCGCCTACGGCACGAATGCGCTGCGCTACGAGGGTTTCGCCGACCAGATGGTGGTGTTCGGTCCCGGGTCGATCGACAATGCCCACACCGCGGTCGAGTACGTCGAGATCGAACA
>JBJTFY010000190.1:0-6456 GCA_046093625.1 Actinomycetota bacterium | reverse complement strand
ATGTGGGCACTCCCCCGGCGCTGGCTGTTCCAATACCCATAACACCCCACCTCTCTTGCAAGTAGTCACTACCCCATCACCACAACTTGCCGGCCTCGATGGCGCAGGCGTGACTCTCGCCGACCGCCACCGCGGTGACTGCAGTGTTCGTGAACCCGTCTGACGCCGAAACCGCGACGGGAACGTTGGAACTTCCATTACTTCCGTTGCCGAGCATTCCGCTACCCCAACAGAAAAGAACACCCGACGTCGCTGAGGAGCTTGCCCCCTGGATGGCGCAAGCTCCCTTGTACCCGACATCAACAGAGATGACGTTGGTGTTCGTCCACGTGGGCGCGGTCAGGGCACCGACACCCGGTTGAGCACTCGCGGCCGGCAATGGCGCGATGGCTTCGACGGGGCTGACCCCCAACGGCACGGCCACCACGACGGACGAGGCGGTGACGACGAGACCCAACAGGGCGCGACGGAAATTCCGGAACATGGTGATACAGCTCGCTTTGATCGAATCGAAGTCCGTTCGGCAGAACGGACCTACGGACCGTAGCACAACGGTCTAGACGCTTCTGTCAGCCCCCCAACCGGCCCCCGAACGCAAACTGGGCGGGTTCCGCGCGCCGCAGCGTCGCGAAACCCGCCCAGAAGGACAGAGGTTGGCTGGATTCAGATGCCGATGCGCTGGGCCAGCAACTCGCGGTGGTAGGTCGGGTCGCCGAACAGCAGCTCACTCGACTTGGCGCGCTTGAAGTACAGGTGCGCCGGGTGCTCCCAGGTGAATCCGATACCGCCGTGGATCTGGATGTTCTCGGCCGTGGCGTGGAAGTACGCCTCCGAGCAGTAGGCCTTGGCGAGCGAGGCGACCGAGGCCAACTCCTCGTTCATCTCGCTGGCGCACCACATGCCGTAGTAGGCGGCCGACTTGGCCGACTCGACCTCCAGCAACATGTCGGCGCACTTGTGCTTGATGGCCTGGAACGAACCGATGGGGCGACCGAACTGCACGCGCACCTTGGCGTACTCCACGGCCATTTCCAGCACCTTCTGGGCTCCGCCCACCTGCTCGGCGGCCAGGCCAACGGCGGCCAGGTCGAGCACGGTGTTCAGCACGTTCCAACCGTTGCCCTCGGCGCCGATCAACTCGGCCGGGGTGTTGTTGAACTCGAGTTTGGCCTGCTTGCGGGTCTGGTCCATGGTGCTCAGAGCCGTGCGGGTGAGGCCGGAAGCGTTACCGTCGACGGCGAAAAGGCTGGTGCCCTTGCTGGTCTTGGCGGCCACGATGATCAGGTTGGCGGTGTGACCGTCGAGCACGAACATCTTGGTGCCCGACAGCGTGAACGACGAACCGCTGCCCGACGCCTGCATGGTGATGCCGCTCTCGTCCCACTTGCCCGAGGGCTCGGTGTAGGCGAGCGTCGCGATGGTCTCGCCGGCGGCGATGCCGGGGAGGTACTTCTTCTTGGCGGCCTCGTCACCCGAGTGGATCAGGGTGTTGGCGGCCAGAACGACGGTGGCGAAGTATGGGGCGCACAGCAGGGCGCGGCCCATCTCTTCGAGCACCACACCCAACTCGACGTAGCCGTAGCCGGACCCGCCGTACTCCTCGGGGATGTGCAGGCCCTGCAGGCCCATCTGCTCGCCCATCTGGGACCACACGGCGGTGTCGAAACCGGCCTCGGTCTCCATCTGCTCGCGGACGGCGGTCTCGGGGCTCTTGGCCTCGAGGAACGCGCGCACGGTCTTACGGAGTTCTTCTTGTTCTTCGGAGAATGCAAAGTTCATGGCCTGAGTCTGCTGTCGCGCGGGCGGCCCCGGCAAATCCGTTTGTGTACCGTTGTGTACACACTTTCGACTTCGGTGGGCTAACGTGATGCGGTGTCCGAGATCGGAATCCGCCAATTGCGCATCGACGTGGCCGCCGCCGTGCGCCGAGCCGGAGCGGGCGAGCACGTGGTGGTCACCATCGGCGGACGTCCCGTGGCGCAACTGGGGCCGCTCGGGGCACCCGAGGGCCACGCCCGTCTAGGCGACCTGATCGCGCGCGGATTGGTGGTGGCATCGCGTCGGCGCGGTCCGTTCCGTCCGAGCGATCCGGTGCCGGTGCGCGCGGCGAACCGCATCGACCGGTTGCTGCGCGAGATCCGATGACGCTCTACCTGGACGCGTCGGCGTTGGTGAGCGCGGTCGTCGACGGGCCCGGTCGTGGTGTGGTGCACGAAGCCTTCGAACAAGACGCCGACTGGTGCGCCAGCGCACTGTCGCTCGCCGAGGCCCTCGCGCTGATCCCCCGTCTCACCGACGAGCCGGTGTTGCAGAACGACATCGAGGATTCGTTGCGACTCCTGTGGGACCGCGTCGCGATCGTGCCCGTCGATCAGCAGTGTCTCGATCGGGCAGCGGAGATCGCCCGCGAACAACCCGTGCACATGAGCGACGCCATCCACCTGGCGGCCGCCGATCGGCTTCCGCGACCGTTGTCGTTCGTCACCTTCGACGCGTCACAGATCCCTGTGGCGCTGTCGATGGGTTTCGACGTGGTCTCCAGCTGAGCGTCAGGCCAACAAACGCAGTGCTTCGGCCTTGGCCCACTGGTAGTCGGCTTTACCCACCGGAGTACGCACGATTTGATCCACGAACAGAACTGCCTTGGGGCTCTTGTAGTCGGCCACCAGGGTGCGACTGAACGCGACGATCTCTTCCGCTGTCGCCGCGCTTGCCTCGCGCAACTGCACCAGGGCCGTCACCTGCTCGCCCCACCGCTGGTTCGGAGTACCCACCACGGTGGCGTCGAACACCATGGGGTGCTGCTTCAACGCCGCCTCCACCTCTTCCGGGTAGATCTTCTCACCACCACTGTTGATGCACACCGAACCCCGACCGAGCAGGGTGATCTGACCGTCGGGTTCGATCTGGGCGAAGTCGCCCGGGATCACCCAACGCTGACCGCCGAAGGTGCGGAAGGTGGCCGCGGTCTTCTCCGGGTCCTTGTAATAGCCGAGCGGGATGTTGCCGCTGCGGGCCAACTTGCCCACCTCGCCCACGGCGCACACGCGGCCGTCGTCGCTGAGAACGGTGGTGTCGGCGCCGACGGCGAACTTGGGCGACGAAATGGCGGTGCCGTCGTCGGCCCGCGAGCCGGCCGCTCCGGTTTCCGACGCACCGAAACTGTCGAGGATCGCCACCTTGGGTAATGCGGCACGAATCTGCTCGCGAACACCGGCCGACAGCGGCGCGCCACCGTTGCCGATGGCGAACAGCATCGACAGGTCGATGTCGGGACGCGGGTCGGCGAGCAACGCCTCAGCCAACGGACGCGCCATGGCGTCACCGATGGTCGACACCGAGGTGACCACCGCATCCGACACCAGTCGCCACACGTCGATCGCATCGAAGCGCTTCTTCGTGTACAGAACGAAGCAACCGCCGGCCGTGATGGCGTTGCCCATGATCCACTGGCCGCCGCCGTGCATCATCGGTCCGATCGACATCAGACGCGCACGGAAACCCGATGCCGCGGCCTCTTCGCCCAGCTGCTCGACGCGCTCGATGGGCCGGTTGCCACGACCGGAGTTCATGGCCCCCAAAATCACGTCTTCGTGGCGCCACATCACGCCCTTGGGCATGCCGGTGGTGCCGCCGGTGTACAGGATGTACATGTCGTCGGGCGAGCGGCCGTCGAAATCGCGCTCAGGTGACGCCGAGGCCAGCGCCGCCTCGTACTCGTCTCCCATCACCAACAGGTTGCGCAGATTGGGCAACGCGTCGCGCACGTCGTTCACCGCGTCCACGTACTCCGGGGCGGCGATGACGGCCACGCAATCGGCGTTGTCGTAGAGGTAGCGCAACTCGGCCTCGACGTAGCGATAGTTCACGTTCACCGGGACCGCGCTGATCTTGGCGCAGGCGTAGAAGGCCTCCACCCACTCGTGACAGTTCTGGGCATGTACGCCCACGTGCTCGCCACGGCGAATGCCGATGGAGCGAAGGTGGTTGGCGAGTCGGGTGACCCGCTCGTCCAACTGGGCGTAGGTGAAGTTCACCTCGTTGGTGATGAGGGCGGGCTCGTTCGGGATCGCGTCGGCGATCACTTCCAGAACGTCACCCAACTGGAGATGGCGGTTCGACACGGTTCAGTCCCCTTCGTATCCGTCGAGCATGTCCTTGAAGCCGTACTTGTGGTGCGGGCCGATCGCCATGTTCTCGTACAGGCCGTAACCGCTGTGGCGCTTACCGTCGCGATCGGTGTACGAGAATCGCGCGGAGTTGTCGACGATGCCGAACAAGCGCATCGCACCCTCGGGAGTGTTGGTGTCCAGTTCGAAGTTCTGCACCACCAAGGGGCCCTGCCACATGCCGTGTCGCCAGTCGGCGTCGTAGCCGTAGCCGGTGCCCACGCCGATGTGCACGGGCAACAGCGGTTCGATGTCGAAGGTGGTCACGTGGCCGTCGTCGGCCACCACGCGAATCTCACCACCGGTGGAGAACCGCGAACCCTTGCGGTACTGCAGGTCGTGCTCGGGACGACCGAGATGATCGATGCGTCCGTCGGGCCAGATACGCACGGCCTCCTCCATCACGCGACTGCCGTCGGGGTTCTCCTGCATGATGATCATCATCGAGTGATCGTCGAACCGGATGGGTGTGTAGATCCAGAACCAACTGAACGGATTGCTGGCGCGAATGCCGGCCGGCTCGCTCTCACCCACCGGACGCACGCCCCACGACCGATCGCGCGTGCCCCACCAGGTCTTGGAATCCAGAACGAACGACTTTCCACCGGCGGAGAGGGTGCCGTCCCAACCACCGGTCTGGGCCAGACGACAGGTGTCGAAGATGACGCGGCCGTTTTCACGGATGTAGTGACGCGGCTCCTCGAACGCCGGCATGGCTCCGGTCCATGTGGCGTCGATGGTGATGCCCCACTCGTTGTCGACGCAACGAACGCGCAGTTTCTTCAGCGGCTCGATGACCTCGATGCTGATGGGCCCGACACCGGGGTTCATGCGATCGGCCGCGTCGAGAGCGCCCGACGCGCGCACCACGCGGTGCTGACCCTCGTGGAACACCAACAGGTATGCGTCGATCACGCCGAGGTTCGGGTACACACCGAGCCCGCACACGAACATCACCGTGCCGTCGTGATTGAAGCCGTTGAAGTAGTAGCGGTCGTAGAAGTTGCGGTCGCTGGTGGCCGCGTGGCGCATGGGCTCACTGGTCTGGTGGATCGGGTAATCGTCGAGATTGCTGAGCATGATCGGTCTCCGGGAGTCGAGCGGACGGGTTCTCAGATGGTGGTGACGAGCGGCGCGACGTCGGTGGCGAAGGCACGAATCTGATCGCACAACTCGTCACAACTGCGCGCCTTGAAGCGCACCTGGAGTTGGTTCACCCCGTCGGCGGTGCCGGCCAGGATGCGCTCGGCGATGGACTGCGCACTTCCGCTGAGGGTGGCCTCGCCGACATCGAACGACGGTGTGCCCACGTACAGGAACGGGGTGATGTGTCCGATCATCATGTTGGGCACGGCGCGACCGACTCTGGCCATCTCGTCGCGCAGGATGCCCACCATCTCGGCGTTGGAGGGGCCCTGCGGCAACCAGCCATCGGCCAAGCGGGCGGCCCGCTTGATGGCGGCCGGGCTGGAACCGGCCACCCAGATGGGTGGACGCGGCGACTGCGCGGGAAGCGGGCGGGCACCGAAGCCGTCGACGAACTCGCTCTCGAGCGCGGCGGCCAATTGCGGAATGCCGCGGTCGAGCGCTTTGCCCCGCGCGTGGAAGTCGACCCCCAACAGATCGAACTCGGCCTGCACGTGACCGGCGCCGATGCCGATGAGCGCACGACCCTCACTGAGGTGATCGAGCGTGGCGAATTGCTTGGCGGCCACGCGCGGGTGGCGATACGGCAACACGTAGACGTGCGTGAGCAAGCCGACATTCGACGTGAACCCGGCGATCCAGCCGAGGGTGGCGATGGGATCGGCCCAGTGCGTACCCATGCCACCCACCACGGACTCGGGCAGGCTCACGTGATCGCAAACACCGACGTAGGCGTAACCGTTCTCGTCGCACGCCGTCGCGAGTCGGGCCAGCTCCTTCGGGCCGGCCGTCTTCTCCCAATCGGCGACGAAATAGGCGCTTTGCGCCTGGATGGGTAGCTGCATGCCGTAGACGCGCCGACCCGCCGGAACCGTGATCATCCCCCGAGACATGAGTCCACACTAGGGGTTCACATCCCCACTGACCTCAGCCCGCATCGGTCGGATCGACCGGACCGAACTCTCGTCTACATTGAGCAGGATGAGCGACGACTCGGCTTCTCCCCAGCACCCCTCGGATCCGGGGTCACAAGTCCCCCCGCCTCCGATGACACCGCCTTCGGAAACATCGGCGTACCGCGTCACGCCTCGCACGGTTCCCAAATCGGAATTGGTCACCAAGATCGCACTCGGAGTTGCCG
>JBJTFY010000189.1:0-6405 GCA_046093625.1 Actinomycetota bacterium | reverse complement strand
GCTCCGTTCCGCGCCATCGCCGACGAAGTGGGTGCCTACTTCTTGTACGACGCGGCCCACTTGGCCGGCCTCATCGCCGGCGGTGCGTACCCCAACCCGGTGCCGCACGCCGACGTGGTCACCTTCACCACTCACAAGACCCTGCGCGGTCCCCGTGGTGGCTGCATCTTGTCCAAGGCCGAACACGCCGCCGCCATCGACAAAGCGGTTTTCCCCGGTTGGCAGGGCGGTCCCCTCGAGCACGTGATCGCCGGCAAGGCGGTGGCGTTCCGCGAGGCGGCGACCCCGGAGTTCCGCGCGTACGCCCATCAGGTGGTGGCCAACGCGTCGGCGCTGGCCAACGCGCTGGCCCGCAACGGATTCCGCCTGGTGTCCGGCGGCACCGACTGTCACTTGATGGTGGTCGACCTGCGCCCCTTCGACGCCGAACTGACCGGCAAGGAAGCCCAGGCGGTGCTCGACCTCGCCGGAATCACGCTCAACAAGAACACCATCCCCGACGACCCGCGCAGCCCCTTCGTCACCTCGGGCGTGCGCATCGGAACCCCCTCGGTGACCACCCAGGGCATGACCGAACCGCAGATGGACACCATCGCCGACCTCATCGCCCGCGCCCTGCGCGATCGGTCGGACGCAACCAAGGTGGCCGCTGTCAAGGCCCAGGTCGCGGCGTTGTGTGCCGCTTTCCCGGCCTATCCCGCCTGACCGGAACCAAAACGGGGGCGAATAGTCTCGCAGGCGTGCCCGATACCGCCGGATACCTCTTCATCGGTGTGGTCGCGGCCATCGTCACCTTCGTGACGACCCCCATCGTCACCCGCTTCGCGCATCGGGTCGGCTGGGTGGTGCAGCCCGACGCGCGACGCGTGCACAAGGTGCCCACTCCCGACGTCGGCGGCATCGCGATGTTCATCGGGTTCGTGGTGGCGCTCGGGTTGGCGTGGCGGATGGGTCGGTTCGCACCGGTGTTCGACAACAACTCCGAACCGCTCGGCGTGTTGCTGGCCGCAGCGGTCATCTTCGGAACCGGCCTCATCGACGACGTCCGCGAGATCTCGAGCCCGGCCAAGGTGACCGGCACCGTCATCGCCGGACTGGTGTTGGTGTGGTTCGGGGCGACCATGTTCTATTTCCGCATCCCGTTCCTCGACGTCTTCGTGCTGTCGAACGACTGGGTGCCGATCATCACGATCCTGTGGCTGATGGGCATGAGCCAAGCGGTCAACCTCATCGACGGACTCGATGGTCTCGCCGCGGGCATCGTGGCCATCGCCGCCGCGGCGTTCTTCTTGTACAGCCGGCGACTCGACGATCTGGGCGTGTTGGTGCAGCCCAACGTCGGTCCCCTCATCGCCATCATCGCCCTCGGTGTGTGCGTCGGGTTCCTGCCCCACAACTTCAACCCGGCCCGAATATTCATGGGCGACAGCGGCGCGTTGTTCCTCGGTCTCTTGATGGCGGTGTCGACGAGCGTGGTGGGCGGCCGCGCCGATCCCGACAGTCAGACCTACACGCCCGGTCAGACCTACTTCTTCTTGGCGCCCCTCTTCATTCCGTTGTTCATCCTGGGCGTACCGATCTTCGACACCATGTTCGCGATCGTGCGGCGCGCAGCCAAGCGTCAGGGGGTGGCCACGGCCGACAAGGGGCACCTGCACCACCGACTCATGAACCTCGGGCACGGGCAACGCCGCAGCGTGTTGATCTTGTGGCTGTGGACGGCGATCCTGTCGGGGTTCGTGCTCTACCCGATCTTCACCAAGGCCCGCACGGCCCTGATCCCGATCGGAACGGCCGCCATCGCGCTCAGCCTGTACACGGTGCTGCACCCCGAGGTGCGCCGCCAGCGCAAAGACGCCAAATCGGTCGAATCCGAGGTGACCGACGACCTCCCGGGGGACGCCACCGCAGAATTGCCCCGCCCGCCCGCCGCGGGGTAGTTTGTGAGAACTTTCACGAGCGGTGCCCACCCGGTGCGCTCCTGAACCCCACCGCCCGCGATGTCCGACACCTCCGCTGCCGCCAAAACCCGCCGTCCGACGGCGTTTGCCCAGCGTATGACCACAATGTTGGGTCGTCCGAGCGGCGGCAACAGCGTCGACCAGGGGCTCGGTCAGGGCATGGAGTTCGCCCTCACGGTGGCGGTTTTTCTGGGCTTGGGCTGGCTCGTCGACCAGATTTTCGACACCCGTCCGATCTTCATGATCGCCTTGGTGGTCTTTTCCGTCATCGGGCAGTTCGTGAAGATGTGGTTCGTCTACGACGCCCGGATGCGGATCCTGGAGACCCAGCGCAAGCGGGCCTCCACGGCCCACCAGCAGGTTGAGCCCGACACCGGGACGGAACAGTGACGATGACCGACGAGCCGTCGCCGATCACGACCCGCCTCGAGGGAGACGCCCCCGAGATCCAGGTCACCTTCGACATCCTCAAGCGGGGGGCGTACGCGGCTCCGGTGATCGTGGCGGTTTGCGCGGTGTTCGCCGGTCTCGACGGGGTGTTTTCCGCGCTCTACGGCATCGGCCTCGTGCTCGTGAACTTCTTCTGCGCCGCCGGACTGGTCGCGGTCACCGCCCGAATCAGCCTCGGGCTCATGATGGGGGCGGTCCTCTTCGGTTACATCGCCCGCCTCGGGCTCATTTTTCTGGCTGTGATTCTCGTCCGGGACGCCTCTTGGATTTCACTCACGGCCCTCGGATTGACCATTATCGTTACTCATCTAGGACTCCTCGTGTGGGAAATGCGCTACGTGGCTGCATCGCTCACATATCCGGGGTTGAAACCCCGACGCAAGTAAAGCCCCCGACCGAATCTCCAGCCTGCCCACCCACGCCTGCACAAAGGACCAACGAACGTGATCGCACTCGAGTTCCCGCCGATCAATGAGATCCTGCGATGGAAGGACCTCTTCCCGTCGTTCAACAAGATCGCCCTCATCGCCGTCGCCGCGGCACTGATCGGCACCATCGTCTTCTTGCTCGCCGGCAACAAGGATCCTATGAAGGCCCCCAAGGGCGTGCGTAACCTCGCCGAGACCATCGTCGAGTTCATCGAGAACGGCATCATCATGCAGACGATGGGTCGCGACGGCCTCGGCTGGACGCCCTTCTTGATGAGCATCTTCACCTTCATCTACCTCTGCAACGTGCCCGGCATCATCCCGTTCCTGCAGATGCCGGCCACCGCCCGCATCGCGATCCCGATGTTCCTGTCGTTGCTGGTGTGGGTGGTCTTCATCGGCACCGGCTTCAAGCACCAGGGGCTCGCCTACCTGAAGAACTCGCTCTTCCCGCCCGGTGTGCCCAAGGCCCTGTACATCCTGGTGACCCCCATCGAGTTCATCTCGACGTTCTTGGTGCGCCCGTTCTCGCTGACGGTGCGACTCTTCGCCAACATGCTCGCCGGTCACATCCTTCTCGTCACTTTCGCCCTGCTGTCCGAGGCGCTGTTCCAAGCCAAGGGCAACCCCGGACTCATCCCGGTGGGCGTGCTGCCGCTCTTCATGCTCATCTTCCTCACCGGCTTCGAGGTGTTGGTGGCGTTCCTGCAGGCCTACATCTTCACGATCCTCACCGCTGTGTACATCGGCGGCGCGGCGCACCCCGAACACTGATCGCGTTTCACCCAGCAAGCAATTCTCTGACCACAACACAAACAGGAGACCAAAACAATGGAAGCACTATCAGCCCTGGTTGCCGAGCTCACCGGAGACGAGCAGAAGGCCGCTTCGGCCGCCAGCTCGGCCGGTTTCGCGTACGGCCTCGCGGCCATCGGACCCGGCATCGGCATCGGCTACCTCGTCGGTAAGTCGGTCGAGGCCATGGCCCGTCAGCCTGAGGCCGCCGGCATGGTTCGTACGACCATGTTCCTCGGCATCGCCTTCACCGAAGCCCTGGCCCTCATCGGCTTCGTGGTCTTCATCCTCATCGGTCTCTGATCGTTCACAACCAACAACAAGGAGTAGACGTGCGAACAGCCGTCGTCACCGTCAACGGTGAGGCACTCCGGGTCGAACTGGTGTCTTCGGAAAGCGAAGGCGGCGAGTTCAATCCGGAGGAATGTGCCTACAAGCCGGAGACGGAAACTGCAACAGAGTGTGGTGAGGGCCCCGGCCCGATCATCCCCGAGATGAAGGAATTGGCGTGGGGCGCCGGGGCGTTCATCGTCTTTGCGATCCTCATGCGGGTCTTCCTCTTCCCGAGGCTGCGCAAGGGCATGGACGCGCGTTACAACTCCATTCGCGAGGGACACGAGGCGCCCGACGCCGCCCGTGCGTCGGCGCGCACCGAGGTGGCCCAGTACGAGGCCGCGGTCTCGGCGGCCAAGGCTGACGCGGCCAAGGTGATCGACGCGGCGCGCGCGACCCTCGAGTCGGAGCGTCAGGCCCAGATCAGCGCGGTCAACGCGCGCATCTCGGCCAAGCGCGACGCGGCTCTGGCCGACGCCGATGCGGCCCGCGCCTCGGCGCGCGGTCAGATCGAGTCGGCCGTCGCCGATGTGGTGTCCACCGCGGTCGAGGCCGCGACCGGCAAGCGTCCCGATGGTGCGGTGGTCTCCCGCGCCGTTGCCGACGCCATGAGCGCGGGGGTGTCGCGATGAGCGTGTTGTCCATCCTGGCGGCCGACCCTTCCGAGACGCACCACTGGTTGCTCCCGGAGACGGCCGAAATCATCTACGGCGGCATCGCCTCGGTGTTGGTCATCGGCGCCCTCGTGAAATTCGCCGGCCCGATGGTCAAGAAGTCGATGGCGGCGCGCACCGAGCGCATCCAGAAAGAACTCGACGCCTCGGCCAACGACCTGTCGTCGGCCCAGACCGACGCGGCCAACATCCGCACCGCCCTCGGTGACATCGACGCCGAGCGCGCGCGGTTGCTGTCCGACGCCAACGCCCAGGCCGAGGCGCTGTTGCGCGACGGTCGTGCCCGTCTGACCACCGAGCTCGCCGAACTCGAGGCCAAGGCCGAAGCCGACATCGCGGCCGCGGCGGCCCGTGGCGGCGACGAGTTGCGCGCCGAGATCGGTCGCGTGTCGGCCGCGGCGCTCGACAAGGTGTTGCCCAGCGTCCTCGACGAGGCGACCCAGCAGTCGCTCGTCGAGAACTTCATCGCGAAAGTGGGTGCGTCACGATGAGTGAGAACCGCATCGAAGGGTACGCCCGCGCTCTGTTCGAGATCGCCCGCGCCGAGGGAACCATCGACGAGGTGGAGGACGAACTGTTCCGCCTCGCACGTACCCTCGAGTCGAGCGACGCTCTGCGCAACGCGCTCACCGACGAGAAGATTCCGGCGGCGCGCCGTCAGGGCATCGTCGAGGACCTGTTGGGTGGCAAGGCCACCGGCACCACAACGCAGTTGGTGTCGATGGTGGTCGGTGGCGGTCGCGGACGCGACTTGCCGGCGATCATCGACAAGTTGGTGCAGCGCGCCTCGCGCGAGAAGAAGCTCGAGGTCGCCGAGGTGCGCAGTGCGGTGGCCCTCAGCGCCGATCAGCAAACCCGGCTCGCGGCAGCTCTGGCGAACGCCACTGGCAAGCAGGTGAACCTGAAAGTGATCGTCGACCCCTCGGTGCTCGGTGGCATCGTGGCCACGGTGGGCGACACCGTGATCGACGGAAGCATCCGTACCCGGTTGGACAATGTGAAGGGTCGGCTCTGAGAGCCGCCTGAGAGAACGGAACGAGAAACGACATGGCAGAACTGACACTGTCCGCGGCCGACATCGCGTCGGCGATCAAGAAGAACCTCGAAGGCTACACGCCCTCGCTCGAGGCCCGCACCGTGGGTCGCGTGGTCGAGGTCGGTGACGGAATCGCCCGTATCTCGGGTCTGCCCGACTGCGCCGTGAACGAGTTGCTCGAGTTCGAGGACGGCACCAAGGGTCTCGCGCTCAACCTCGAAGAGGACGCCATCGGCGCCGTGGTGTTGGGCGACTCCGACCGCATCGAAGAGGGCCAGACCGTGAAGGCCACCGGCCAGATTCTCTCGGTGCCCGTCGGTGAGGGCGTGCTCGGCCGCGTGGTGAACGCGCTCGGCGAGCCCATCGACGGCAAGGGTCCGCTCGTGGGTGTGCAGCCCCGTCGTATGGAGATCCAGGCCCCCGGCATCATGGGTCGCAAGCCCGTGCACGAGCCCATGCAGACCGGCAACAACGCCATCGACGCCATGACCCCCATCGGTCGTGGTCAGCGCGAGCTCATCATCGGTGACCGCAAGACCGGCAAGACCACCGTCGCCATCGACACCCTCTTGAACCAGAAGGGTCAAGGTGTGAAGTGCATCTACGTCGCCATCGGACAGAAGGGTTCCACCGTCGCCCAGACCGTGGAGGTTCTGCGTCAGGCCGGCGCGCTGGAGTACACCGTCGTCGTGGTGGCGCCGGCATCGGACTCGGCACCGTTCAAGTAC
>JBJTFY010000188.1:0-5245 GCA_046093625.1 Actinomycetota bacterium | reverse complement strand
GTCATCTCGCTCGGCGGCATCGTGACCGCGCAGTCGTTGCGGGTGGCCGGTGACGAACTCGACGAGGCCGTGGTCGCCTACTTGAAGAAGGAGTTCTCGTTGGCCGTCCCGAGGTCGATCGCTATGTCCCGCCCGAGGGCCAGCGGATTGTTGCGGGCCATGGCCTGAGCCTCCTACGACGTCGTGATCCCGGGTCGACGACCAGCGGGGTGAATCCCCGAAATGTTACAGAGTCGGGAAGAAAATGCTGATCTCGCGGGCCGCCGATTCGAGGGAATCGCTGCCGTGCACGAGGTTCTCGGTGAAGAGAATGCCCAGGTCACCGCGGATGGTGCCGGGAGCGGCGTTGCGCGGGTTGGTCGTGCCCATCATGGTGCGCACGACCTCCCAGGTGTTCTCGGGACCTTCGAGGACGAGGGCCACCACCGGACCCCGCGACATGAACGCCACCAGATCGGCGTAGAAGCCCTTGCCCACGTGCTCCTCGTAGTGGCGGGCCAGGGTCGCCGCGTCGAGACGACGCAGTTCCATCGCCACGAGGGTGAGGCCCTTGGCCTCGAAACGCGACAGGACGTCGCCCACGAGACCGCGTTCGACGGTGTCGGGCTTGAGCAGAACGAGGGTGCGATCGGACATGGGGTCGCAGGCTACCGGCGAGATCAGGGCAGGGCACGGGCCAGGTGGGTGCGAGCGGCACCTACCACGTACAGCGAGCCGGTGATCAGGATTGCGTCGTCCGGGCCGGCGTCGACCAGGGCCAGATCGATGGCCCGTTCGACGGAGGTCGCCGACTCGGCGTTGTCACATCCGATGCGCCGGGCCGCGGCCACGACCTCGTCGACGGGCAGACCCCGTGGCGAAGGGGCCGGACAACAGATGACCCGGTCGAACTCGTCGGCACGCAACGCCGCCAACATGTCGTCGGGGTCTCGCCCCCGCAGGCAGCCCACCACCAGCACCCGACGGCCCGCCGGGTCGAAATCCTCGAAGAAGACCGCGGCACAAACGTCGGCCCCGGCCGGGTTGTGGGCGCCGTCGATGATGACGAGGGGCTGGTGTCCCATCACCTCGAAGCGACCCGGCATGGAGACGGCCGACATCGCCTCGTCGATCACGTCCTGGGGAAGAGGTCGGGCGAAGAACGCCTCGACCGTGGTGAGCGCCACGACCGCGTTGTCCGCCTGATGGCGTCCGTGCAGGGGGACGAGGACCTCGGGGTAAATGGTGGTGGGCGTGCGCAGACCGACGAGTCGCCCCCCGAGGGCGAGTTGGTTGGAGTCCACCTCGAAGTCGGTGCCCCGCACGAGAAGCGAGGCTCCGCCCTCGGCCGCGAAGATCGACACCAGTTCGGGGTCGGTCTCACCGCACACCACGACGCTCGTCGGTTCGATGATGCCGGCTTTCTCGCGGGCGATGTCGGCGCGGGTGGGTCCGGCGATCTCGGTGTGGTCGAGCCCGATGTTGGTGATCACCGCCACCTGAGCGTTCACGACGTTGGTGGCGTCCCACCGACCGAGCAAACCGACCTCGATCACCATGACGTCAACCGCCTCGTCGGCGAACCAACGGAACGCGGCGGCCGTGCAGATGTCGAAGTAACCGGGTCGCACGCCCGACAACATCTCGAGGTCGCTCACCGCGGCGATCTGCTCGGCGAACTCCTCGTCGGAGATCGCGCGTCCGTCGATCGCGAATCGCTCGTTGACCCGTTCGAGGTGCGGGCTCGTGTACGTGCCGACGCGCAACCCGCTGGCCATCAGCAGTCGGGTCACCATCTGGGCGGTGCTGCCCTTTCCGTTGGTGCCGGTGATGTGGATGACCGGCGCACAGTGCTGGGGGTCCCCCATCAGCGCGCACAGACGAGTGATCACCTCGGTCGAGGGCGATTCGATACGACCGGTCTTCTGGTACGACGCCCGGTCGTCGAGATACGCGAGAGCCTGCTCGTACGTCACGGGAACGGCGTCAGCTGGCGGCGCGGCGCGGACGCGACACCCGGGCCGCGGAACGCAACACCAACTCGGGCGCCACCTTCTCGCGCACCACCGACTCGTCGACGACCACCTTGGCGACGTCGGCGCGACCGGGAAGATCGAACATCACGTTGAGCAGGGTCTCCTCGAGGATCGCGCGCAATCCACGTGCCCCGGTGCCCCGCTCGAGGGCCTGCTCGGCCACCGCATCGAGAGCGGTCGGGGTCAACTCGAGTTCGACGTCTTCGAACTCGAAGAACTTCTGGAACTGTTTCACGAGGGCGTTCTTGGGCTCGACCAGGATCTGCACGAGCGCTTCCTTGTCGAGGTTGTGCACCGCGCCGACCATCGGCAGACGACCGACGAACTCGGGGATGAGACCGAAGGCCAACAGGTCCTCGGGCAGCACCTGGGCGAAGAGGTCGCCGGTGTTCTTCTCGGCCTTGCTGCGCACCGTGGCGTGGAAGCCGACGCCTTTGTGGCCGATGCGCTGTTCGATGATCTTGTCGAGGCCGGCGAACGCTCCGCCACAGATGAACAGCACGTTGGTGGTGTCGATCTGGATGAACTCCTGATGCGGGTGCTTGCGTCCGCCCTGCGGCGGCACCGAGGCCACGGTTCCCTCGAGGATCTTGAGCAGGGCCTGCTGCACGCCCTCGCCCGACACGTCGCGGGTGATGGACGGGTTCTCGCTCTTGCGGGCGATCTTGTCGATCTCGTCGATGTAGATGATGCCGGTCTCGGCCTTCTTCACGTCGAAGTCGGCGGCCTGGATCAACTTGAGCAGGATGTTCTCCACGTCCTCACCCACGTATCCCGCCTCGGTGAGCGCGGTGGCGTCGGCGATGGCGAAGGGGACGTTGAGCATGCGGGCCAGGGTCTGGGCCAGGTGCGTCTTGCCGCATCCGGTGGGCCCGAGCAGGAGGATGTTGCTCTTGGCCAACTCGACCTCGTCACGTCGGGCGACGCCGGTCTCCTTCTGGTACTGCAAACGGCGGTAGTGGTTGTACACCGCCACGGCCAGCACCTTCTTGGCCTGGTTCTGTCCCACCACGTAGTCGTCGAGGAAGTTGCAGATCTCTCGCGGCTTGGGGAGTTCCTCGAGGCGCAAGTCGGCGGCCTCGCCGACCTCCTCTTCGATGATCTCGTTGCACAGGTCGATGCACTCGTCGCAGATGTAGACGCCGGGACCGGCGATCAGCTTCTTGACCTGCTTCTGGGACTTGCCGCAAAAGGAACACTTCAGGATCTCGCCGGTGTCTCCGAATTTCGCCATGATCGCCCTCCCTTCGAGGTGACAGCCTTACACATCATGACCGATCTTCGGTTGGATACCGGCCCGACTTGAGAAATCGGTGGAACGGAGAAACCGCTGGTCAGCGGATGGGGCCGGTGCGGTCGACGACCGTGCGCGACGAGATGACGTCGTCGATGATCCCGTAGGCCAACGCCTCGTTGGCCTCCATCACGAAGTCACGATCGGTGTCGGTGTGGATGCGCTCGATCGGCTGGCCGGTGTGCCGGGCCAGGATCTCCTCGAGGATGTCACGCATGCGGAAGATCTCCTTGGCGGCGATCTCGAGGTCGGTCACCTGTCCGTATCCGACCTGACCGTAGGGCTGGTGCAGCAACACGCGGCTGTGCGGCAACGCGAGACGCTTGCCCTTCGTGCCGGCCGCCAGCAACACGGCCGCGGCCGAGGCCGCCTGACCGAGGCAGATGGTGGCGATGTCGTTCTTGATGAACTGCATCGTGTCGTAGATCGCGAACAGAGCGGTGATGTCGCCACCGGGGCTGTTGATGTAGATGTTGATGTCCTTGTCGGGGTTCTCGCTCTCGAGGTGGATCAACTGCGCGCAGACGAGGTTCGCGATGGTGTCGTCGATCGGCGTGCCGAGGAAGAGGATGTTCTCCTTGAGCAGTCGGCTGTAGAGGTCGTAGGCGCGCTCACCGCGGTTGGTCTGCTCGACCACCGTCGGCACGTAATAGTTCTGGGCCTCGAAGTTCATGGATGTCCTGTCAGTCGTGGTCGGCGTGGTCGGCGGCATCATGATCATGCCCGTCGTGATCGTGCCCGGCGTGATCGTGCGCGTGGTGATCGGCCTCGGAGTGCCCGATGACCGTGTCGCGGTCGAGCACCTTGCCCGTCGGGTCGACGTACTCGACGCGATGGATCAACCAGTCGAGGGCCTTCGACTTGGAGATCTCGGCGGCCAGGTCGACGATGGCGTCGTTCGCCTGATACGCCGCACGCACCTGCTCGGCGCTGTAGAGGCGGATCTTCTTGTTCTTGCCGCCACCTTGCATCTCGGCCTGTCGGATGGCGGCCTCGTTGCTGCGGTCGGCCATCGACTCGAACTCGCGCTCGATCTCGTCGTCGGTGGCCTCGAGTCCCTCGGCCAACACCACCGCGCGCAGGGCCAGGTCGACCTTGCACGCCTTCACGCTCTGCGGACGGATGCCCTCGACGAACGACGCCGCGTCCTGACCGGTCGCCTGCAGCCACTGGTCGATGTTGATGCCCTGCATCTGGAACTGACGGATCGTGTTCTCGACCCGGCGTTGCAGATCGGCGGCCACCATCGACTCGGGTGCGTCGATCTCGACGAGGGCGGCCAACGCATCGGTGACCTTCTCGACGACCCCGTTGCGCACCTGATTGAGGCGGTTGTTGCCGAGTCGCGACGAAATGGATTCGCGCCAACCGGCGACGGTCTCGTGACCCTCGATGTTCTCCGACACCCAGGCGTCGTCGAGATCGGCCACCACGAGTTCTTGCACCGCGGTCACGGTCACCTCGAAGTCGGCCGGGGTGTCGGTGCCCGACGGAGTGTCGGTGAACTCGAGCCGGGTGCCGGCCGAACTCCCCACCAACTGGTCGTCGAACGACGGAGCCACCCACTTCTTGCCGATCTCGTACGACCACTCGTCGACGGCGAGACCGGCCACCGGCTCGCCGTCGCGACGACCGATCAGGTCGACGATCACGTAGTCACCCAACGCGGCCGCACGGTCGACGGTCGTCAGCTTGCCGAGTCGCCGACGCTCGGCCTCGACGACGTCGTCGACCTCGGTGTCGGTGACGTCGATGGCCGGGACCTCCACGCGCAATCCGCCGTATCCGGGCACCGTGATCACCGGACGCACCTCACAGGTGGCGTCGAAGGTGACCGAACCGGAGTCTTGGCCACCGGTGATCTCGATCTCGGGGGTGGCGATGATGTCGACGTTCATCTCGCGCACCGCGGACGCCAGATGGCGGGGAACGCCGT
>JBJTFY010000187.1:0-7164 GCA_046093625.1 Actinomycetota bacterium | reverse complement strand
GTGCTGGCCCTCGACTACTTCTCGATGCCGGGGGTTCCCGTGGTACGGGTCTCCGCGGACGAACTGTCCCGGGGCGCCGAACTTCGACGGGCCCGGAACTAGGCCTCAGAGCAGGTCTTTCAGGTCGATCCCCACCGATTCGAACCCGACGACTGATTACTTAGCGCTAAATCACGCATCTCGGATTGCGAGATCGGTAATGTCCGCCTCGGGTGCCCGCTGTGGGCCCCTTTCCCCAACAGAAAGGCAATCGAAATGCTCGAAAATGCCGATTTGGACCTCCTGGTCTACAACGCACTGTCGTTCGGCACAGCGGTGATGCTCGGAGCCTTCGTGTACTTCCTCACGCAGATCTCCTCCGTCGCCAAGAAGTACCGCTCGTCGGTGGCCGCTTCGGCCGTGGTGGTCGGTGTGGCCGGCTACCACTACTTCCGGATCTGGAGCGGCTGGTCGAACGGCGAACTCAACGAGGGCTACCGCTATGCGGACTGGCTCATCACCGTGCCGTTGCTGATCGTGGAGTTGCTCATCGTCCTTAGTACCTCTGCCGAGCGTCGCAAGTCGCTGATGCTCACCCTGGTGCCCGCGACGGTGCTCATGGTTGGCCTCGGATACCCGGGTGAAGTTTCCACCGACGACGGCACCAAGTGGCTGTTCTGGGTGCTCGCGATGATTCCGTTCGTGTACATCCTGTGGGCCCTCGTGAAGGAACTCAAGGAAGTGAAGTCGCGCGAAAACGCGGCGATCGCCGGACTCATCAACAACGCCACGCGGATCCTCCTCGTGACGTGGCTGGTGTATCCGATCACCTATCTGTTCCCGGTGTTCTTCGAGTATCCGCACGATGGCGCGGAAACCGCGCGCCAACTCGGCTACACCATCGCCGACATCACGGCCAAGGCCGGCTACGGCTTGGCGATCCTGGCCATCGCCAAGGCCCGCTCGGCCAACGAGCCATCCTGATTCGTCGCTGACACAACGTCGCATCGAACGTCGAGAGCGGGGTCCGCGAGGGCCCCGCTCTTGCATTTACCGCGACACGCGCACTGTCACCACACGACGGGTTGCGTGGCCCCCACCGCTCGACCTTCGGCGCGTACTCCCCGCGGCACGAGATCGTCCGCGAGTTCGCCCCACAGGGCCTTCAGTCGATAGTGGGGAACCCGTGGGTACAGGTGGTGGATCGCATGGTGATCGTGGCCCCGAATCACGAGCCCCGAGCCCCGGAACACCGCTACGCGGGTGTGGCGATAACGGTCGGTCTCGGTCGCCGGGTGATGCGGATACCACGCGAAGATGAACATCAACCAGCCCAGTTGGATGCGCGAGGGCAGCCACCACAGACACAACGCCGCGAGTCCGTTACCGGTGAGGATGCAGACCACCAACGCAACCGTCGTGATCAACCAGTAACGCATCTGGGCCCGACCTTCGTCTCGTGAACCATCGCGACTCGCCAACTTGGCGCGTAGAACAGCGGGCAGCAGAACACGAAGCGGCGGAATCAGAGCGAAAAACGGCAGGAAGGCGTACAGCATCGTCATTCCGTAGAACTTCAGCGGCAGCTGACGCAACGGACCTTCGGTGAAGTGATCGGGATCACGATCAGGGTCATTAGTGAAGGCGTGGTGACGCATGTGACCGGCACGGTGTGAGGAGAACTCGATACCGGTCGGAATCGAACACAACATCCCGATCGCGTCCTCCAATCGACGCCCCTTGCTGGTGCGACCCCAGATGTTGCGGTGCGTCGCTTCGTGCATCGGCATGTAGAAGGTGGATGCGAAGACTGAATTGAGCAGCAACCCGAGCCACAGGGAAATCCGACCGGTGGCACCGAGGAACAACACCCCGCCCCAGCAGATCGAGAAGAACAGGAAGGTGGCGATGATCCGAGGCTGGAGACCACCCCAATACTTGGCCGCCACCAGATTTTCGGCGCGCACCTGTTCGGCCCGCGACGCGCGTTCGTCGGCGGTCGCCTCGACCATCGCCTTGTCGTTGAGGACCTGCTCGAGATCCTCGGGATTCGGTGCCTCAGTTGTCATGGTCGAAGAGTATCCGAGCGTCACCACCACGACCCGATCTCGGTCGCCGGTCGGATCGCGTTCAATCGACGGCGCTGTCCACGCCGAAGACGTTGCCTTCCGGGTCGGCGTAGTCGATCCCCCATGGGCGCTCGATCACGACTCCACCGAAGCGGGTCACCGCGGACGCGACGTCCGCCGTATCGGACAGCGCGAACACCAATTTCACGGCGTGGTCCTCGCGCACTCTCGGCGAACCTCCGGCCGACGGTCGCGAGGCGGCGTTGGAGTCAGGAGTCGCGTGCAACCACAGTTCGAAAGTCCCCACCGCGAGGCGGATCCAGCCCTCTTCGACCGAGCCGTCGACACTCTGCGCCGACAACACCGCTGTGTAGAACACCGCGGCGTTCGCAAGGTCGTCGACGAACACGACCGCTCCGCGGCAAGTCGATCGACTGGCGGGCGACCCGGGGAGTGCGGTGCGCACGTCGGCCAGATGGTGCTCGACTTCGTGAAGGGCTTGTGCCGCCACCCATGTGAGGCTCCGATCGGCGATGGTCGGATAGCCGTACACCATCGTTCTCGATCGTGCCGTGACCGGGATCCGCTCCCACGTCTTTGCGAACATCGCCGCCGCCACGTCGAGTTCCGTGGCCACGACCCGAGCGCCGTCGCCGTCATACAGACCCGTATCGACCCGAGGACTCCCGTAGAGCCCCTTGCACACGGGGTTTTCCTCGTTGAGGGCGACGATCAGACGATCTCGTAGGTTGAACAGAACGTCCCGAACGTGCGCCGCATATTCGATCGGTGACCACACATCGACGTGCGACCGTCGGGTCGCCTCGAATTCGGCGGAGCGCAGGATCGCCGAGATGACTCCCGCCGACGTGACGATGCGCGACCCAATGGAATCCGGGTCCACGTGATCCCACGCGAAACCACACGACGCGATTTCACATCTCTCGGAACCCACGACCTCGACGCTCGGCACGGACGAATAGTAGGAAATGACGCCGTCCGACCGCTGGATTCCGCGCGAGATACCCTTGGCCGATGCGTCGGCAACGACCTCATTACGCGTGGGTCATTGCGTCGATCGCATTCGTCACTCTCGTCGGCGCGGCTGGATTTCGGAGCACCCCGAGCATCCTCATCGACCCGCTACATGACGAGTTCGGATGGAGCCGATCCACCATCGGGTTCGCGGTCAGTGTGAACGTGTTGCTCTTCGGCCTCATCGGCCCCTTCGCAGCGGCCCTGCAACTCCGGTTTGGTCTCCGACGTGTCACCATGACCGCCCTGACGATCATCGCGCTCGGGGCGTTGGCCACGACTCGAATCTCGTCACCGTGGCAGCTGTACCTGCTGTGGGGCGTGGTCATCGGATTGGGGTCCGGGTGCATGGCCACCGTCTTCGCCTCGACCGTTGCCTCCCGATGGTTCGTCCGACATAGAGGGCTCGTGACCGGAGCCCTGACAGCGGCGAGCGCAAGTGGTCAACTCGTCTTTCTGCCCGTGCTCACGCGACTGGCCGACCACCATGGTTGGCGCATCGTCGGCGTGGTCATCGGTTGCAGTGCACTCGCGGTGGTTCCGATCGTTGGTGCCTTCCTGCGCAATCGGCCGGCGGACATCGGGCTCGTTCCGCTCGGGGCTCCCGCCGAGTACGTCGAACCCGAACCGCTCGCAAATCCCATCCGCACGGCTCTCGACGCGGCGCGAACCGCTTCCAATAATCGAATCTTCTGGCTGCTGTGGGGGTCGTTCTTCGTCTGCGGCATGTCCACCAACGGACTGATCGGGACACATTTCATTTCGGCGGCCCACGACCACCACATCGCGGCCACCACGGCGGCTGGGTATCTCGCACTCATCGGCGGATTCGATGTGCTCGGGACGGTCGCGTCAGGTTGGGCCACCGACCGGATCGATCCGGCCAAACTGCTCGTCGCGTACTACGTCTTGCGTGGAATCAGCCTGCTGTTTCTCGACCCGGCGCTCTCGACACCCGGTGCCGGCCTGCTTGGATTCATGATGTTCTACGGCCTCGACTGGGTGGCCACGGTTCCGCCAACCGTGGCGTTGTGCATCAAACGGTTCGGGACGGCGCAGGGTCCGGTCGTCTACGGGTGGGTATTCGCCGGACATCAGGTGGGAGCGGCGTTCGCGGCGTGGGGCGCCGGGTTCTTACGTGACACGACGGGTTCGTACCGACTCGCTTTCGTCATCGCAGGGTTCGGCTGCGTGCTCGCGGCAATCGGCGCATCGAGCCTGCGGGAACCGACTCGGTACCATCACTGACGGTGGGCCCCGAGCACGTGTACCGAGTGACGCTCAGGGGTCGGTTCGCCGCTCTCGACGACGGTGCTCGTTCCCGTCTGCAACGCGAACTCCCTCAGCACGAGATCTTCAGATCGGCCTACACCGCGGAGGGCACGTTCACCTACGACGAACGACTGCTCTTTTTCAACTTCCGCTACGAGGTGCGGTCGACCAACGGGCCCGAGGATGCGGAAGCGAGAGGTCGTCACGAGGCCGAGACCTTCCTCCGCGTACTCGGCTACGGTCACACGCCGCTCACCGCCACCGTGGTCGACGCCACGGCGATGTGGGACGATTGACCAGCACTTCTGCTAGGTCGACGAGCGAAGCTGCGCTCGCAGCGATTCGAGATCGCCCAACACCCAGACGTCGCGCAATCGGTTCGCGTCCGCCGCGAAAAACGCCGTGCCTATCCACTCCACCCGACGACCGGAGGGCGGATAACCGAGAAACTCGCCGGTGTGTACCCCCGAAAAGCGGACCTTGGCCGCCGCCCGATCACCCTCGACGATCAACGTCTCGATGTCGCACCGATAACCGGAAAGCGCCGTGGTGACCATCCGCACGTAGTCACAGACCTCCCGACGTCCGTTGGCCCCGACACCCACCGAACCTCGGAACGTCACGTCGGCGTGAAGCAACTCGTCGGCCACCGCGAGGTCGACCTCGTTCCAAAGTCTGTCGTAAAAGAGTCGAACGAGATCGCGAATCTCCATCCCCTCAGCATCGCACCCCAGAATCCACAGGCGCGACAGTTCATACCCGATCCGGGGTGAATTCCAAGTCACGCGTCTTGATGGGCGATACCCGAAGATTGACTGCGAACCCACTGAGCACGACCTACTCGACATTCTCTTCGTTGGGGATACTGCACAGCTCAAGAGGGTCGAACTACGTCATGAAGCGGATGTCCATGCTCGCAAGGCAGTCTCTCTGGCTATGAGCATCACAATTGCATCTCGAACCATTTCGTGCGCTCGATCGGCTACCGACATCCGCTGCTTTTCGCGAATTTGGTCGCCATCGCCGCCGCGCGCGTCCTCATTCGAGTTCGGCCAGGTGACCATGGTCGATTTGTACGCCCTTGGTGTCACGCCCGCTTCAGGTCGGTGACCGCCCCGCCACTGGCCTCCACCAACTTGTGCGGCTCGATGCCGAACACATCTTTCCACGTTCTCACCGCCGCCCCACACCTCGTCCTACTGCAACAAGTCGGGATCAACGAACGTGCGCAGTTGAGTGCTGTTACCGAGGTGAGGCACGCCATCGTTGGTTTTGGAAATCCGATGGATTTCCCGTTCTTGTCCTGCCACACTCTCCACGATGATTCGTCGACTCACCCCAGCGGATGCACCACTCCTGCGAAACCTCCGATTGCTTGCACTCACCGACTCTCCCGATGCATTTGGTTCGACACTCGAAGAAACCCGGAAACGTTCACTTTCAGATTGGGAGTGGATGCTTCGTTCTGAAGGAAACCCCTACTTTGTATTTGAGGACGACACTCCACATCGGGGCCTCATCGGCGCATTGAGACCAGACGAAAATGGCACTGCGCACCTAGTTTCCATGTGGGTTGCACCTTCACTTCGTGGATGTGGGGTATCGGACGACCTGGTGAGGCACGTCATCGCATGGGTTCAGGACTATGACACACGACGACTTAAGTTGAGTTGTACTGAGGGAAACAAGAACGCAGAGAATCTGTATCTCCGACATGGATTCGAGAGAACTGGTGAAACAGAGACCCGTGAACGCGACGGAATGATTGAGTTCGGTATGGCCCTTTCACTCACCCGCGCTTCAAGTCTGTGACCATACCGCCGGCGATGCGAACGACGTCAGCAGGTGCCGCTCCGAAGTTGTCGATCCACGTTCCCGCGGTCGCCGACACCTCGTCGTACCGCGATAAATCCGACTCGACGAACACACGCAGTTGAGTTGTGTTACCAATCTGCGTCACACCACCGCTGATATTCGCAGCGGTTTCGCATGCTGAATCAGCGGATCAACGCGATCTGTGCTGAGTACCGAGTCCGGAGGTGATGAACACACAGGTGGCCGTCAAACCATGATCCAAGTTGGCGGTGTGCCATGTACCGGCTTTGTTGACCGCCCATTGGCCCGGGGCGAGGCAAGTAATCAGCGAGTGACCGTCGATCTCCTGAACGAGTTCGATGGCACCTTCGATGCACAACACGATCTCATCGCCTCTTGGGTGCATCTCCCACATGTCCCAAGACGAGTCGAATGAATGCCACGACACGAGCCGACCAGCAGCTCCATCGATCGCGAACTCCTGCTCGTACGACGCGTACCAACCGGGTTCGCCAGTGAAATGATCGAGCTCCAATGCCCCGCCATTCGCCGCAAGGTGAAGCGGAAAGAGCTTGAGGTGACGTGCCTCAACCATTGGTCGATCATAGTGCGACCCCAGAGGATCATCTGCGCTTCAGATCGGTGACCACACCACCAGCAACACGAACAATGTCCGCAGGTGCAGCACCAAAGTTGTCGTTCCACGTTCCGGCAGCTGCCCACACCTCGTCGTACTGCAACAAATCCGGATCCACGAACACACGCAGTTGCGTGCTGTGACCGAAGGGAGGCACGCCGCGTTTGTCTTTGGAAACCCGTCGGATGGCTCCAGAGGCTGAGCTACTCAGCCCTGTGCCAGAAGGTCGGAAACTTCGTCGTAGAACTTGATCTCAATGACGTTCCCGCTCGGGTCCGACAACTTGCCGCCGAACTTCCCGCTCAGTGCAGGATCTGAATGGACCTCCGGGCGTGTCATCCACTGGGTACCAGATGC
>JBJTFY010000186.1:0-4997 GCA_046093625.1 Actinomycetota bacterium | reverse complement strand
GAAGAAACAGACCTCGCCGCTCGCCGACAGCGACGCGATGACGGCGTTCGGGGTGGTTTGTCCGCGCCGGTAGTTGAGATTCGAGGCTTCCGGACGTTCACCGCACGGGAAGACGGTCACGTACCCCTCGCCCTCGGCGTTGGTGACCGTGACGTTGAGGCTGACCGCGTTCACCCCCGTGAGCGGGATTCCGTTGCGTCCGGTCATTTGCACGCGCAGGACGTAGGTTCCACCCACTTTGCGCACGGGTACGCCGCCGTGGCCGTCGCGGGTGTCGAACACCCGCGTGGGGTCGAGAGAACGGACCGCACTCGGTGCGACCATCAGCAGACGATTGGGCGAGCCCGTGCCGGGTTGGCGCACGACGTTGGGGACTGCGTCAGCGATCATGTAGCCGGCCACTTGCGCGGCCGTGGCGTTCGGAAACGACGTCAGGATGATCGCGGCGGCCCCGGCGGCATGGGGACTGGCCATCGACGTCCCGCTCTTGGTGGTGCTTGCGGCGAAGGAGTCGTACGCCGCCGCGGTGATCTCGACTCCGGGTGCGAACAGGTCGAGGCAGGAGCCGATGTTGGAGAAGAAGGCGCGGTTGTCGCTCTGGTCGGTGGCCCCCACCGTGATTGCCGATGGTGCGCGGGCGGGCGAGTGGTTGCACGCATCGCGTTGCGACACGTCGATGTCGTCGCCGTCGTTGCCGGCGGCCACCACGACCACGAATCCGGCCGCGACGAGGTTCTCGACCGCACCGTCGAACGCGACGCTGGGAGGTCCGCCCAGACTCATGTTGACGACTCCGCGACGACCCCCGAGGTCGTAGGTGCGAACGAAGTCGAGTCCGTCGATGATGCCGGCGACCGAGCCCGAACCCGAGCAGCCGAGCACTCGCACGGGCACGATGAGGGCACTGGTGGCGACCCCGTACGACGTGCCGGCGGCCGTGGATGCCACGTGGGTGCCGTGACCTTGACAATCGCTGGTGTCGCTGACGTTGGTGATCCCGTTGGCGTTCGGGGCGAAGTTGCGTCCCGGTAGCACGCGGTTGGCGAAATCGGCGTGCGCGTTCAGACCGGTGTCGAGCACGAAAACGATGGCGTTCTCGCCCCGGTTGACGGTCGAGAGGTTGCCGTCGAGAGGCAGGCCGACCTGATCTATGCGGTCGACGCCCCACGAGTTGGCGACGGTGCGCACCCAGTTCTCGGAACGCGGGACGATGGCGTTCGATGGTGCCGACTCGGCGCCGAATCCCACGAGGTTCTTGGCCTTGACCGTGAACGTGTACGTCGTGCCCGCGGTGAGCCCGGAGATGTTGCACGTGAGCGGGCCCGCCGTCCAGGTGCAACCGAGGCCACCGGGTGTGGAGGTCACGCGGTACTCGGTGATCGGATAGGAGGCGTTGGCCGGCGCGGACCAGGTGACTTCCGCCTGGTTCGGCCGTGACGAGATGGCGCGAACGTTGGAAGGTGCGTCGGGGACGGTGGGCAACGTGAGGGACCAGTGGAGATTGATGTTGCCCGACGCTCCGCGCCAACCGTCGACGACGATCAGATATCGGGTGCCGGCGGTGACGCCGAAGGTGACGGCGCTCGTGAGACCGGACCGCACGTCGTCGTTCGAGGCGACCTCGGTGAGCAAGTTCAGCGCGGTGCCGCGGTAGACGGCGAGCACGGTGTCGAACGACGAACCCGCGGTGTCGATGCTCGATTGGCCGTTGCTCGTGGGGGTGAATTCGAACCACATGGAGTGCGCGGCCGTCGAGGTCGCGTGGGCGGGTTCGGTGACCTCGGCGGTCGCATTGATGTTGCGGCTGACGAGCGAGCCGTTGTCGGTCGCCAAGACCTTGGGCGTGGCGAACGTGTCGTTCAGGTACCCGGGGCGAGTCGTGGCGGTGGGAGCCGAGGGGACCGATCGTCCCACTCCGTTGGAGGCGGTGACCGTGACGGTGTAGGGCTCGAAGTTGGTGAGCCCGTCGATGGTGCACGTGGTCGCCGGAGCGACCGCGGTGCACGAGCGGGTGCCCGGGCTGGCCTGAGCCTCGTAGGAGATGATGGGGGACCCACCGTCGCTGGTTGGTGCACCCCACGTCGTCACGATCGAACCATCGGCCGCTCCGGGAGTCGCGGAGGGATTGAGCGGAGCGGTGGGGGGCTGGTTGACGACGGCCGCAGTGAACGTCACCGACATCGCCATGACGCCGCGCGTGGACGTGGAGCCGGCTTGTCGGATGTAGTACCGGGTGTCCTTGACCACGTTGGCGACAGCGGTGTTCGAAGTGCCCGCGAAATCGGCCCACCCGTTCGGTCGCGTGAGGGTTCCGAGGGTGGAGCCGGTGAACACGCTGACCACGTTGCCGATGGCGCTACCCGCGGTGTCGATGGTGAGAGTTCCCGTTCCGGGTGCGACGAAGTAGTACCAGACCGAGCCGACGCCCGAGCCCACGGTCGGCGTCGGTTCGCCGATCTCTTGCGTAGCCGAGGTGTTGTCGCGCGAGGTGACCCCCGAGACGTTGGTGAGGTTGTACGCCGCACAGAAGTTGTCGCCGACCACGGGTGTGACCGGGCACGTGGAGGCGAGTGACCACTTCAGAGCGATCGAACCGCGGCTCGAACCATAGGAGGCCACCCGCAGGTAGTAGGTGCCGCCGCTGGTGACGTTGAAATTGATCGAACTCTGCAGGGTCGAAGAGGCGTCGTCGTTGAAGACGATTCGCGAGAGTCCGGACAAGGTCGAACCGCTGTACGCGGTGAGCACGGTGTCGAACGAACTGCCGAACGTGTCGACCGTCAGACTTCCGCTACCGGGCGCGTCGTACCGGTACCACACCGTGGCACCGCCACCGGTTCCCGGAGTGTCGAGAGCCGGCTCGCCGGGCTCGACGGTGGCCGAGGTGTTGGTGTCGGTGAGGTTGCCCGAGGTGGTGGAGACCACCCGGGCCCCGGCGAAGTAGTCGTTCGATGCGGTGACGGTCACCGAGTTCGACGCGAGCGACGCCGTCGACGAACCCCACACGTTGGACGCTCGCACGGTGAAGGTGTAGGTACCGGCGCCGAGGCCCACGACGGTGCAGGCGAGCGTGCCGCCGGGCCACTGACACGTGGCACCGCCGGGGTTCGCGGTGACGGAATACCCGTTGACGGGGCTGCTTCCCGAGTTGGTCGGAGCGACCCAGGTGACGGTCGCTTGTCCGACCCCACCGGTGGCGACGACGTTGGTGGGTGCATTCGGGGCCACGCCACTTCCGGTGCTCACGTAGAGCAACTTGTTGGGCGAACCGGTGCCGACGTCGGCGAGTTTGTCGACCGAAACAGCGTTCAGAACCTCGGTGCGCACCGCGGCCGCCGTCTTGGTGGGATCGGTGCCCCAGATCGCCGCGGCGGCTCCGGCCACGTGGGGCGAGGCCATGGAGGTACCACTGATGGTGTTGGTGCCGTTGGCCAGCCACGTCGATTGGATCGATTGTCCGGGGGCGAACAGATCGACGCAGGTTCCGTAGTTCGAGAACGAGGCGCGCACGTCGCTGGAAGTCGTCGCACCGACCGTGATCGCGTTGGGAACGCGGGCCGGTGAGTAGTTGCACGCGTTGGCATTGTTGTTGCCGGCGGCCACCACGACCACGATGCCGTCGGCGATCGCGTTGTTGATCGCGGCGTCGAGCGACGTACTGATCCCACCGCCGAGGCTGAGATTCATGACCGCGGGCGCGGTGCCCGCGTGGTTGCTGATCGCCCAGTTGATTCCGGCGATGACGCTGGCGTTCGATCCGCTGCCGTTGCAGTCGAGGACCCGCACGGGAACGATCGTGGCGGACTTGGCGACGCCGTAGGTGGTGCTCGCGACCGTCCCGGCCACGTGCGTGCCGTGTCCGTTGCAGTCGGTCGTGTCGTTCGACACCACCGCGCCGGAGGCATTGCTCGCGTAGTTGATTCCGTTGGCGATTCGCCCGCCGAAATTGGGATGCCCGATGATGCCGGTGTCGACGACGTACACGCTCACGCCCGCGCCGGCGGAGCGGTCGACATAGTGACCGTCGAGGGGGAGGCTCGACTGGTCGATGCGGTCGAGACCCCACGGCGGATTCAACTGGTCGCCGCTGGCGGTGATCACGCGATCGGGTTCGATGGACAACACGGCGGGATCGGCCGTGAGACGCTTCACCTGGGTCTGGTCGAGGGTCGCGGAATATCCGATGAAGGCCGTCGAGTACGTGAACTGGAGCCCGCTACCGATGGTCGAGAGCACCGACGCCTTGGCGGCCATGCTCGAGTTCGAGCGGAGTCGGATGATGTACCGGCCGGGGATCACGTCGCCGTCGGTCGGTGTCGGCTCGGACGCCTCGGTGTCGACGACACCGTCGTCTTCGATGGCGCCCACTCGAGGGTCACGACGAAGTCGGTCGACTTGGTCGTCGGTCAACGGTGCGGCGAAACCGGTGACCAACGACGTGTAGGTGTTGGTGGGCCGAACGCCCCAATCGGCGAGGAGGGCCAGGACGCCGGGCAGATCGGACGCGACCGTGACGATGCGCGACCGGGCGACTCCGGTGGTGCTGGGAATCTCGGCGGATGGGCCGGGGGTGGCCGAGGCGGGCGGAGAGAAGGTGACGAGGGGTCCGATCAGGGCGAGGAGAGAAAGAAAGACCAGCTGTTGGCGACGAAACCGCGGGTGCTTGGTACTGGTGTTTCGTCCGATCACGTGTCTCTCCCGACCCTGAAAACTCTAGGGGAACATCGGCAGACACGTTCTGGCCTTCATCTGCGTTTGGTCAAGCCCCCTCTCTGCGACACTTTGTCGCTTTGTGCCCACCTGGGATGTACAAAAAGCGACAATTTGTCGCAATTTGGGGGTGGGGGTCAGGTGGGGAACCAGCCGTTGACGTCGAGGATGATGTGGGCGCGTCCGTAGACGTAGACGCAGATGTTGCCGTTGGTGTCGACGGGGACGATGACGGCGTTGGGGATGGTTTGCCGGTTGGTGAAGTTGAGGTTGGACACGTTCGGGCG
>JBJTFY010000185.1:0-2283 GCA_046093625.1 Actinomycetota bacterium | reverse complement strand
GCAGGTCGTCGCCGGAAGCCGTGACCGGCGGTTCGATCGGCTTTTCCTTGGCCGCCTCGAGCGCGTAATCGAGCGCGAATTCGATGTGCGGGGGGCCGGCGGGTTCGGGCGGCGTCGGGGGCTCGGTCGCCGGAGGCAGCGTGGGGTTGGTGCTGTCGACCGGTCCCAATTCGATCGCCCCCGGGGGCGTGCTCGCGTCGGTGCCGTCGTTGGTGTCACCGCACGCCACCGCTACGGAGAGGCCTGCGACGACGAGAAGGATGCGACCCATCGCGCGGCGCTCGAACATGCCCGAACATTAGCGGTGACCCGCCTCGCCGGAGAGTCGCGACGCTGTGTCAGAATGAGATTCGTGGACATCAACATCGGAACTCTGCTGACCCGCCGTGCGCACGTGAACGCCAAGACGGAGGCCCTCTACGACGTGGCGGCCGATCGTCGTTACACCTACGCCGAATTGAACGCCGAGGCGAACCGCGCCGCCCAGTTGCTGACGCGCTCCGGGGTCCGGACGGGTGATCGCGTGGGCCTGCTGCTCATGAACTCGGCCGAGTACATGACGGCTTTCTTCGCCACCGCGAAGTTGGGGGCGGTGATCGTCCCGCTCAACTGGCGACTGGTGGCCGACGAGCTGGAATTCATCCTGAAGGACTCCGGCACCACCGTGCTCGTGTTCGGTGGCGAATTCGCCGCGACCGTGTCAGAACTGCAGTCGCGGGGGGCCAAGACCGACGTGCGCGCGTGGCTCTACGTGGGCGATCCGGCGGGCAAACCCGAGTTCGCGCTCGATTACGCGCTCGAGGCGGCCAAGGAAAAGCCGATCGAACCGCCGGTCACGGCTTCCGGCGACGACCTGCTCTACATCATGTACACCTCGGGAACGACCGGACTTCCCAAGGGCGTCATGCACTCGCACAACACGCAGTACTGGGCGTTGTCCACGATGTGCACGACGGCCGACCTCGCCCAGGGCGATCGGTACATCAACCCGATGCCGATGTTCCACGTCGGGGCGCTCACCCCGGCACTCGGAACGATCTTCATCGGTGGAACCCACGTTCTGATGCGGGCGTTCGACCCGAACAAGGTCTGGGAGTTGATCGACTCCGAGCGCATCAACAACGGCTTGCTGGTGCCCGCGATGTTGCAGTTCATGTTGCTCGTGCACGACCCGGCCAAGCACAAGCACGAACACGTGCGTTGGTTGCTCACCGGCGCGGCCCCGGTTCCCGTTCCCCTCATCGAGGCCTACTACGCGATCGGCATCGAGATCAGCCAGGTGTACGGCCTCACCGAGACGTGTGGGCCGGCCTGCGTGACGTCGCCCGCCGACGCCCTGCTCAAGGCGGGGTCCACCGGCAAGAGCTTCATGTTCACCGACGTGAAGGTGGTGCGCACCGACGGCACCGAATGCGCGCCCAACGAGGCCGGTGAAGTGCTCGTTCGTGGTGGGCACATCATGCTCGGGTACTGGAACCGACCCGACGCCACCGCCGACTCGCTGAAGGACGGCTGGTTGCACACCGGCGACGGCGCGATCATGGACGAGGAGGGTTACGTCTACATCCAGGACCGCATCAAGGACATGATCATCTCCGGCGGCGAGAACGTGTACCCGGCCGAGATCGAGAACGTGATCATGGGCCTGCCCGGGGTCACCGAGACCGCGGTCATCGGTATCCCTTCCCAGAAGTGGGGCGAATCGCCGTTGGCGATCGTGGTGCGCAAGGACCCCGCCCTCACCGAGGAGGCCGTTCTCGGTCATTGCGAGGGCAAATTGGCGCGGTTCAAGCAGCCGGTGGCGGTGCGGTTCATCGACGTGATCCCGCGCAACCCCAGCGGCAAGGCGTTGAAGAAGGATCTGCGCGTTCAGTTCAAGGACGTCGTCGGTCCGTGATGTCGACGACGGCCGACGTGGTGATCGTCGGCTGCGGCGGTGCCGGGTCGGCGGCGGCCGCCGAACTCGCGCGACGGGGGCGTCGCGTGGTGGCCTTCGACGCCTTCGAGGCCGGGCACACGCGCGGTAGTTCGCACGGAACCGAGCGCATCGTGCGGGCGGCGTACGCCGACGAGATGTATTCCCTGCTCGTCATGGACGCCCTCGAGGGCTGGCGCGATCTCGAATCGCTCGCGGGGGCCAGGCTGCTCTCGAACGTGGGAAGCCTCGACCACGTCCAGCAACTCGTGGGGCAGGCCGCAGGTGACGAGGTTCGTCGCGATGTCGGCCAGCTCGCGGGCGAACCCGGTGTCGAGGCTTCCCACGTTCGAGAGCAGCCTCGCCCC
>JBJTFY010000184.1:0-11797 GCA_046093625.1 Actinomycetota bacterium | reverse complement strand
GGACGAGGGCGTTGGCCATGCTGATGAGGATCTTTCCCGCCAGGGCGTCGGAATTCTCTTGGACGGTGGTCGCCGCGGAGTCCCACGGCGTGGCGATCACGACGACCTCGCACGCCGCCGCCGCGGCATTGTCGCCGCCATGGAGTCGCGACGCCACGTCGGGCCACTTGTCGCACAGTTCGCGACGAACCTCTTCGGCGCGCTCGGCCGAACGCGACCCGATCGTCACGTCGTAGCCGATCGAGGCCAGTCGCGCCCCGAGTGCCGAGCCGGCCGGACCGGTGCCGCCGAGGATTCCGATGTGCATGTCGTCAGCCTGCCACATCACGGGCGTACCGGTCGCACCTGGCGTCGGTGGTCTAAGTTGGTCGTGGAGGTGGGGTGTGGGCATCGTCGAGGGCAAGAAGATCGTCGTGACCGGTGTGTTGACCGACGCGTCGTTGGCCTTCGGCGTCGCGCGGCTGGCCCTCGAGGAGGGCGCCGACATCGTGCTCACCGGAGCGGGGCGGGCGCTGAGCCTCACCCAGCGCACGGCGCGCAAACTCTCGCGCGAGGTGGACGTTCTCGAACTCGACGTGACGGTGGCCGAGCACGGCGACATCGTGCGTGACGCGGTCGGCTCCAAGTGGGGCCGGGTCGACGGTGTGGTCCACTCCATCGGGTTCGCACCCGAGGTGTGCCTCGGTGACGACTTCATGGCGGCCTCCTGGTCCGACGTGGCCGTCGCCATGCAGATCAGTGCCTACTCGTACAAACATCTGGCCGACGTGTTCGCCCCCTTGATGTCGTCGGGTGGGTCGTTCGTCGGCCTGGATTTCGACAACACGGTGGCGTGGCCGGCGTACAACTGGATGGGCGTGGCCAAGTCCGCTCTCGAGAGCATCAACCGCTATCTGGCCAAGGAACTCGGTCCGCGGGGCATCCGATCGAACCTCGTCGCGGCGGGCCCCATCAAGACGATGGCGGCCAAGTCGATCCCCGGATTCAAGAAGTTCGAGGACGTCTGGGACGACCGCGCACCCCTCGGATGGGACGTCACGGATTCGGAGCCGGTGGCCCGAGCCGTCGTGGCCCTGCTGTCGGACGGCTTCCCCGCGACCACCGGTTCGATGATCCACGTCGACGGTGGCTATCACGCCACCGGCGCGTGAGTCAGCGTCCGCTGCGCTCGAGGATGTGAATGCCGCAGGCCGACCCGAGACCGATCACGTGGGCCAATCCGACCTTGGCGTTCTCGATCTGACGGTCGCCGGCCTCGCCGCGCAGGTGATGACAGATCTCCCAGATGTTGGCGATGCCGGTGGCGGCGATGGGGTGTCCCTTGGACTCCAGCCCGCCCGACACGTTCACGGGCATCGAACCGGTCCGCCAGGTGGCACCGCTGTCGAAGAAGTCGACCGCCCCACCCTCGGGGCACAACATGAGGTTGTCGTAGTGAACCAGTTCGGCGGTGGCGAAGCAGTCGTGCAATTCGACGAGGTCGAGGTCGCTCGGTGACACCCCGGCCTGCTCGTAGGCGATCTTGGCCGCGTTGCGCGTGAGGGTGTTCACGTCGGGCAACACCTGGCACGACTCCTGATACGGGTCGGTCGTGAGAACCGAAGCCGACACCTTGATCGCCCGACGCTGTTGCTCGGAGGACAGGGTCTTGAGCGTCTCACCGGAGCAGACCACCGCGGCGGCCGCACCGTCACAGTTCGCCGAGCACATCGGACGCGTGTTGGGGTACGCGATCATCATGTCGTTCATGATCTCGTCGAGCGTGAACCGCTTCTGGTACGCGGCCATGGGATTGAGCGTCGAATGAGCGTGGTTCTTCTCGGCGATCCGGGCGAACAACTCGAACGACACGCCGCCGTACTTGTGTCCGTACTCCATACCGACCTGGGCGAAGGTGCCCGGCATGGTGTCGGTCCCGATTCGACCATCGGTCGGAGCAACGCTTCCGAAACGGCCCTTGGGCTCCCACTTGTTGCCGTCCTTCTTCGCGCTCCCGCCGCCACCGAGCAGACCGGCGCCGGCCAGTTTCTCGGCTCCGACGGCGAGGCCGAACTTCACCTCGCCGGCCTTGACCGCCATGATCGCGGTGCGCAGAGCGGTGGCCCCGGTCGCGCAGGCGTTGGTCACGTTGTACACCGGGATACCCGTCTGACCGACCTGCTTCTGCAGCATCTGTCCGAAACCGCCACCGCCCATCAGGTTGCCGGCGGCCAGGACACCGATCTCCCCCATCGTGACACCGGCGTCGGACAGCGCGGCCATCACGGCCTCCGCTCCGAGATCGACGATGTCCTTGTCGGTGTGCTTGCCGAACTTGGTCATCGCGATGCCGAGGATCCAAATGTCGTCGTTGGCCATGATCGTGTCCTTTACTCGTTGAATTCGGTCAGTTGGCGGGCTCGAAGCCGAAGCCGATGGCCTCGACACCGTCGTCGTCGGTTCCCAAACTGTAGGTCGCCAAGCGAACCTTCATGCCCAAGGTGACCTTGTCGGGTGACGGATCGACGTTGATCACGTTGCCGCGCACGCTCGTTCCGCCACAGTCGATGATTCCGGCGACGAAGGGCACCGGAACCCCCGGGGCCGCGAACGCCACGATCGTGAAAGCCTTCAGCACGCCGTCCGTGGCCACCGGGGCCTTGGTGAACCCGGTGGCGAAGCACTTGGCGCAGGCGTTACGGCGATCGAAGAAGCGGGCGCCGCAGGACGTGCACTCGTTGGCCACCAGATGGGGACGCTCACCGAGTTCGAGGTAGTTGACGTGGGGAATCTGTGTGGGCATGACGGCTCCGGGTTCGCGAGGTGATGTCACCCTAAACCGGTGGGAACGTCGGGGTGAAACCGCGCCGTGTCACTCGTGTCCGCCCCAGCGTCCGAGGTGAACCACGTCGGTGCGTTGCCGACGCGGTCGCCGGGTCGGTGAACCCGTCGGACGATCGTCCGGAGACCGGAAGCCGAGCGCGATGGCCCCGACCGCGACCACGCCGTCGGGGACCCCGAAGTGCTCCAGGCAAGTCCGCGGGTCCCCGAACAGCCCGAACAACAGCGCGCCCAACCCGCGGTCCTCGGCCAGCAAGAGCAGGTTCTGCGCGGCCATGGCGGCGTCAGTAAGCCAGAACGGGGTGGTCCAGGTGTCGACCCGGTCCAGTCCGTGCTCGGCCTTGTCGGGCTCGGAGTAACGACCGGTGTACGCCGACGGGTCGCCCAGGACGAGCACGACGTGCGAGCAGTCGAGAACCCCCGGCGCCGTGCGACCGAACCACTCCCCCGCCCCCGACACCCGGAAGAAGGCTCCGACGTCGTCGATCACGAGAAAGTGGGCACCCTGCGAGAACCCGGCGGAGGGTGCCCGACGAGCCAGGTCGCAGAGATCGACGATCTTGGCGGTTGCGGGGCCGCCGGCGAAGGTACGGGTCATCCGTCGGCGACGGATGATGGCGTCGAGGTCGTCGCTCAACGACGCCCGAGTTTGAGCAGGTCCTCGGCCATGGTCCAGCCGTGGACGATCAAAGAGCCCCCGGCTTCGACCTTCACGGGACCGAACAATTCGACCACCCGGGGGTCCGCCTTGTCGGGCTTGGACGACTGGTGGTCGAGGAAGCCCGACTGTCCCTTCTTGGTGACCGCGAACGTCTTTTCGTCGTAGTGGGCGTCGACGCCGAAGCGGCGGGCCAAGCGCCGACCCCAGGCCCGCTCCTCGCCGACGGCACGGTGCCCCGGTCGGGGAATCAACTCGGTGAGCTGTTTGAACGCCTCGAGGCCGTCGGCTGCGACGAAGCGGCTGCCCACCACGACGTCCTCGTCGGGGAACGCCATGAGGGCCCGATGGAAGGCCTCCGACATGAGACCTTTCAACGTGGCGTCGCGCTTGGAAGTGCGCTTGACCGACAACAATCCGATCAAGACGCACGGGGTGCCCCCGATGCGTTCGAGGGTGGAGAACGTGAACCCCTGCAATTTGCCGGATTCGGTGGCGGTGGTGCACAACACCCAGTCGGTCTTGGCGGCTTCCAGTCGGGCGGCATCGAAGGCACCACCCATGGCGGCCATCTCCTCGAGGTCGGCCTCGAGCAACGCCGCGCAATCCCTCGTCTCGACTACCACCGACATCCGACCCGCCACTCCCTGATCCGGGGGCACGCCCCACCCCCCACATTCTGCCATCTGGGCACCTCGCGGGGCGAAACGTCCGATCAGCGAATCACGTCGACACCGAAAGCGACGCGCAACGGCGGGATCACCCGATCGACGTCGACGGTGAACTCGGGAGCCAACTTGACCACCCGGGACTCCCCGATGTGCAGGATCACCTGAGCCTCGCCGGGGTAGGCCATGAGGATCTCCTTCAGGCGCCACACCGTCTGGTCGATGCTGGAGTCGGCGGACAGGTTGAGTCGCAGTTCCGAGGCCGAGTCGCGCAGAACGAGTGGCTGCACCTCCAGCACCGAGATCGTGGTGCGGTCATCGCCCGACTGGCGGTTCACCCGAACCTTCATCGAGACGATGGCGTCGTCGTGGATCTTGTGGGCCAATTGCGGCAACGCCCGGCTGAAGACCGTGACCTCGACGCCTCCGTGGAGGTCCTCCAGCTGCAACACCGCCATTTGGTCGCCTTTCTTTGTGACCTTGCGTTCGACCTTGGTGATCACCCCGGCCAGGCGGGTGATGGTGTTCGGCGCGACGTCGTCGACCATCGCGGTCGTGATGTCGGAATGTCGGCTGAGGGTTCCCTCGTGACCGAACAACGGATGGTCACTGACGTACAGCCCGAGAAGCTCCTTCTCGAGTTTCAGCTTCATCGACTGATCGAATTCGGTTTGGGGGATGGGGATGTCGATGTCGAACCCGGGCTCGGTCGCGGCGTTCTCGAGCGAGTCGAAGAGGCTCATGACGCCTTGCTCGGCTTCGGCGCGTCGGGACACCGCGTCGTCGATGATCCGTTCGAAGACGAGCATCAACCCCTGACGGGTGTGACCGAGCGAGTCGAAGGCGCCCGCCTTGATGAACGACTCGATGCCCTTCTTGTTGAGACACTCCGTCGGCACGGTCATGCAGAATTCGTGGAACGACGAGAACGGACCGTGGACGCGGCGGTGCGCCACGATCTTGTCGCACACCGCCGAACCGACCCCTTTGATGGCGCTGAGGCCGAAATAGATCACCCGGGTTTGCGGGTCCGAGACGAAGTCGACTTCGGACTGGTTGATGTCCGGTTGTCGCACCGTGATGTTCCGGGCCCGTGCGTCGGCGAGGTATCCGGCGGCCTTCTCGAGATTGGCCTTGACGCTCGTGAGGAGCGCGGCGAAGTACTCGACCGGATGGTTCGCCTTGAGATAGGCGGTTTGGTACGTGATGTAGCCGTACCCGAACGAGTGACTCTTGTTGAAGGCGTAGTCGGCGAAATTCTCGATGATGTCGAAGAGCTGGACCCCGAGGGAGCGTCCGTAGCCCGACGTCTCGCAGCCGTCCTCGAACTTGGAGCGCTCCTTCTCCATGAGTTCGCGCACCTTCTTGCCGCAGGCTTTGCGCAGGTTGTCGGCTTCGGCGAGGGAGTATCCGGCGAAGCGTTGCGCGACCCGCATGACGCTCTCCTGGTAGATCATCAGGCCGAAGGTGTCGCCCAGTACTTCCTTGGCATCGGGATGGAAATACTGCACCGGCTTGCGCCCGTTCTTGCGGTCGGCGAAGTCGTAATGCATGTTCACGCCCATCGGCCCGGGGCGATAGAGCGCGATCACCGCCGACACGTCTTCGAACGACGACGGGTTCATGGCCCGCAACAGTTGCTGCATCGGCGGCGACTCGAGTTGGAACACCCCGGTCGTGTCGCCGCGCGACAACAAGTCGTAGGTCTTGGCGTCGTCGAGGGGGATGCGATCGATGTCGAAGTCGGGCACGCTGCGGCGCACCAGTTCCATGGTGTCGGTGATCACGTCGAGGTTGCGCAGCCCGAGGAAGTCCATCTTGAGCAGGCCCAGATCCTCGACACCGTGCATTTCGTACTGGGTGGTGACGGCCGCCTCGTCGATGGACTTGCCGGCTTCGGGCTTGCGCTGTAGCGGGAGGTACTCGGTGAGTTCCTCCTTGGAGATGACGACGGCGGCCGCGTGCACGCCCGTCGACCGCCGCAGGCCTTCGAGGCCCTTGGCCACGTCGATCACCTCGCGCAGTTCGGGCTCGGAATTGTAGAGATCGCGGAGTTCCTGCGCGGCCCGGTAGCCGTCCTCGTGCTTGGGGTTGGGCTCGAGACACCAGCGCAACGGGGTGTCGCGACCCATGACGACCGGCGGCATGGCCTTGGCGAGTCGGTCGCCGACGGAGTACGGGTGCCCGAGAACCCGCGCCGCGTCGCGAACGGCGTTGCGCGCCTTGATGGTGCTGAAAGTGATGATCTGGGCCACGTGCTCGCGGCCGTAGGTCTCGGTGGCGTAGCGGATCATCTCCTCGCGGTATCGGGAGTCGAAGTCCATGTCGATGTCGGGCATCGAGATGCGGCTCGGATTGAGGAACCGCTCGAAGAGCAGGTCGTAACGGATGGGATCGATCTCGGTGATGCGCAAGCAGTACGCGACGGCGCAGCCGGCGGCCGAACCACGTCCGGGTCCGACGCGGATGCCCCGTTCGCGGGCGTACCGGATGAGGTCCCACACGATCAGGAAGTACGAGGCGAAACCCATGTCGGCGATGACCTTGGTCTCGTACGCGAGTCGCTCGATCACCGCGGGGGGCAACTGGTCGCCCCAACGGCGTCGCGCTCCCTCGCGCGTGAGGTGCTCGAGGTACTCGACGTCGCTCGTGAAACCCTCGGGAACCGGGAAGTTCGGCAACTGGGGTTTGCCGAACTCGATCGAGACGTCGGCCCGTTCGGCGATCCAGAGGGTGTTGTCGCACGACTCGGGCACCTCGGCGAAGAGGTGTCGCATCTCGTTGGAGGACTTGAGGTAGTGCTCCGTGCCGTCGAAACGAAAACGGTTGGGATCGTTCTTCAGCGAGTTCGTCTGCACGCAGAGCAACGCGTCGTGGCTGTCGGCGTCGTGACGATGGACGTAGTGCGAGTCGTTCGTCGCGATCACCGGGGCCCCGAGCTCCTTGGCGATCTGCAGGAGTTGGGGGTTGGTGCGGGTCTGGGACGGGATGCCGTGATCCTGCAGTTCGACGAACAGGTTGTCGCGGCCGAAGATCTCCTGCAGTCGCGCGGCCTTCGCCTTGGCGTCGTCGTAGTCGTTGCGCAACAAGGACTGCAAGACGTGTCCACCGAGGCAACCGGTGGTGGCGATGAGCCCTTCGTGGTGGCGGGCCAGAAGTTCCCAGTCCATTCGGGGTTGGTAGTAGTACCCCTCGAGGAACGCCAAGCTCGAGAGCTTGATGAGGTTCTTGTACCCGGTGTTGTTCTCGGCGAGCAACGTGAGGTGGTAATAGAGCTTGCGACCGCTCTCGGTCTCGCCGCCCGAGTCGTCGAGTTTGCCCCGACGGGTTGGTCGTTCGAATCGCGTCTCGTAAGCCATGTAGGCCTCGGTGCCCAGGATCGGCTTGATGCCCTTGTCGCGACACTCCTTGTAGAAGTCGAGCGCTCCGTACATGTTGCCGTGGTCGGTCATGCCGAGAGCTGGCTGGCCGTCTTCGACCGCTTTGGCGACCAGATCGTCGAGTTTGGCCGCACCGTCGAGCATCGAGAACTCGGTGTGAACGTGAAGGTGTACGAACGGACTACTCATGGGACGGCACCTCCTTCGACGATCGAATGACACGCGTGTGATTCGTGCCAAACGACAGTATCAGCCGCCTAGAGGTAGGTTCCCGGCCTCTCGCCGTCGGTCGGGGGCTGGGCGATCCGACGCATCTCGTCGAACTGTTGACGGGCGGCCATCTGCTGGGCGAACAAGGTGGCCTGTATCCCGTGGAAGAGGCCCTCGAGCCAGCCGACGAGCTGGGCGTGGGCGATGCGCAGTTCGGAATCGGTCGGGGCGTCGTCGGAGAAAGGAAGAGCCAACATACGAAGCTCCTCCTGCAGGTCCGGCGACAGGGCCTCGGCCAACTCGACGATCGACCGTTCGTAGATCTCCGCCAGGCGTTCCCGTCCCGATTGGTCGAGGGTGGCCGAACGGGCCTCCTCGAGGAGGTTCTTGATCATCGAGCCGATGCGCATCACCTTGCCGGGTTCGGTCACGGACTCGGTGGCTCCAATGGCGTTCGGTCCCCCCGGCGTCAGGACTTCGTCGGGAGGCACGGGATTGTCGCTCATGATCCGATTATGGCGTACCCGTCAGGTGCGAATCGGATGATCACTCGCGGGTGCGGGCGAGCAGGGGGACGAGCATCTCGTCGGCGGTCAGGGAGCCGTGGCGGCCGATGAGCGTGAACGGGCCCGAATCGTCGGGGTCGTGGAACGAGATCGGGGCGAACGGGACGAGGGCCACGTCACCTAGTCGGCGAACAGCCGCGTCGCGGTTCCCGTGCAAGCGCCCGAGCCAGCCTTCGTCGATCACCTGCTCCTTGCTCACGACCCAGGCCTGATCACCGAAGGCGTCACGGCAGATCCGGTGCAGCTCACCGGCCCGTCCGGCCCGGGCGTGCAACCAGCGAAACCGACCCTCACCCGACTGGCGGGACAGCGAGGCTGCGGCCGCCGTCGGGAGTTCGACCACCCGGTCGCCCACCTCCACCTGACCGTGATCGGCCGTCACCAACAGGGTCGTACCGGCGGGCAACGCCGCGAAAATCGCCGCGAGGAGCCAGTCGACGAAGGCGATCTCGGAGTCGTAGTGCTCACCGAGTCCGCATTCGTGGGCGATCTTGTCGAGACCGTCGTAGTACGCGTACACGAAGCGCTCCCCCGCGCGAACCAGACGCGCGCACTGGGTGACGATCGAACTGGCGGTGCGCCAGCCGTGCGGTCGTGACCCGCGCAGGTGCGCGTGGGTGAACGGAGTCGACTCCAGATCGACCCGACTGACGACGGGAACGGAAAAACCGGCGAACGGGGGGATCGGTTGCACCGACTCCGGTCCGTGCGACCGCCGCACGTCCCGATCGACGATGCTCCAACGCAAACTGTTCATCACGCCGTCGCCCATGTCCATCCGGTACCCGACGATGCCGTGGTCGATCGGGGCGGCCCCGGTGGCCAGACTCGTGAGAGCGCTCGCGGTCGTCGACGGCGCGACCGTGGTGATCGGACGCCCGGACATTGAATCCAGGAACGACAGGGCCGACCGGCGCGCCGTGAGCTGATTCCAGCCCATCCCGTCGACGAGGACCAGAACGATCGTCTCGGCGTTCTGGGCGGGCTCGGGAAACCACTCGGGACGACGACCGGGCGAGGCCAACAGGCAGCCCGGCACCAAACCGGTGATGTTCGCGTCGCCGTAGTCGGGGATCACCGGGTCGTTCACCGGTACATCATCGCCCATGAGCAGGTCCGTGAGTGCACCGCCCGCCCACGGACACCTTCTACGATGACGTCGTGCGCGTTTCGACCAGAGGGGACTATGCCTGTCGGGCGTTGCTCTCGTTGACCCTGCACTCCGACGAGCAGGGACCCACCTCGGTGCGCGACATCGCCGAACGAACCGGGCTGCCCCAGCCGTACCTCGAGCAGATCCTGCTCGCCCTCAAGGGTGCGGGACTCGTGAAGTCCAAACGGGGCGTCGGCGGCGGATACACACTGGCCCGTCCGCCCGCGGAGATCCGCTTGAACGAGATCATCTCGGCCGTCGACGGTCCCATCACCCTGGGTGATTTCGGCGAACCGCATCAGGACGGATCCTGTGATCACGAGGGTCAGTGCGTTCTGCTGGCCATCTGGAAACAGACCGGCGACCACATGCGTCAACATCTCGAGGGCTTCACCCTCGCCAGCATCGCCGACGCGGCCCGCGGTAATTCCGCGTGGCCGGAATCGCTCCACTGATCCGTCAGCGGGTCGCGCGCGCGATCGCCGACATCACCCCGTTGACGAATCGACCCGAGTCGTCGGTTCCGAATCGTTTGGCCAACTCGACGGCCTCGTCGAGAATCACCGCCGTCGGAACCTCGGGTCGTCCGATCAATTCGAACGTGGCGATGCGCAACACGTTGCGGTCGAGCGACGCCATGCGGTCGATGGTCCAACCATCGGCGTGGGCGTCGATCAGAGCGTCGATGCGATCGGCGTGATCCTGTACTCCGCCCACCAGTACCGCGACGTCGACGTCGGCGGGCACCACCTGCGCGTCGAGAACCGTTCGGGGCGGGATCGACTTGGTCTCGGCCTCGTAGAGCAACGACAATGCAGCCTCCCGCGCGACCGAGCGCGGGTCGTCGACGTCGGTGAGTCGGGACACCTCAGACCCTGGTGATGTATTCGCCGGATCGGGTGTCGACTTTCACCTTGTCGCCGATGTTGACGAACAGGGGCACCTGGATCACCTTTCCGGTTTCGAGTTCGGCCGGCTTTCGCGCCCCCGAGACGCGGTCACCCTGGATGCCGGGCTCGGTGTTGGCGATCGTCAACTCGACGGCGGCGGGGATCTCGACCGAGACGATCTCGCCGTTGTGGATCGCGATGATGGCGACCATCGATTCGATCATGTAGTCGGCGGCATCACCGAGGGCGGCCGGACTGACCGGCATCTGGTCGTACGAGTCGGTGTCCATGAAGATGTAGTCGTCACCGTCGCGGTACAGGAACTGCATGTCCTTCTTGTCGAGAATCGCCTGCTCCACCCGGATGCCGGCGTTGAAGGTCTTGTCGAAAACGTTGCCGGTGCGGAGGTTGCGCAGCTTCGTCCGGACGAACGCACCGCCCTTACCGGGCTTCACGTGTTGGAATTCGACGACCTGGAAGAGGCCGTTGTCGAGTTCGAGCGTGATGCCGTTCTTGAGGTCGTTGGTGGTTATCGCGGGCATGTGGGGTCCTTCGGGGCTTTCGTGAGGTTGACGGCGGCAGTTTCGGTGACGAGGAGCAGATCCTCGATACGGATGCCTCCGAGACCCTCACGATAGAGCCCGGGTTCGATGGTCACGACGTCTCCGGGTGCCAAAACGGCCTCGGAGGTCGGCCGGATGAACGGGTTCTCGTGGATCAACAGGCCCACACCGTGCCCGAGCCCATGAGTGAACCAACGATCGACGCCTCGCTCACGCAGCACCCGCCGGGCCGCTTCGTCCACCTCGTTCACCGCACGTCCGGGGGCCACCAGGTCGATCGCGGCCTGCTGGGCCTCGGACAGCGCGTCGTACCACACGAGCAATTCGGGATCCGGATCACCCACGAAGTACGTCCGCGTCATGTCGGAGTGATAACCGTCGACGAGCGCGCCGACGTCGATGACGACGGAATCGCCGACGACGATCGGACGGTCGGTCGGATGATGATGCGGGCGGGCGGAATTCGACGGACCGGAGGCCACGATGGTGTCGTACGAGGGACCATCGGCACCGAGTTCGCGCATGCGCGCCTCCAGTGCGTCGCGCAGTCGGCGTTCGGTGATCCCGGGCCCGACGAGTTCGACACAATCGCTCAGGGCGTTGGACGCGATGTCGGCCGCCCGGGCGATGAGGGCGATCTCCCGCTCGTCCTTGCTGCGTCGAAGGTCGGCCAGGCCCGGGGCCGCCGCCACGGGCCCGCGACCGATCGCACGCGCGATGCGCTTCCACGTGGCCACGTCGAGGTCCTCGTCCTGCGCGGCGAAACCGTTCGCGAACACCTCGCGCACCGCGCCGACCATCTCCGGACTGGTCCGACACATCCGAACCTCTACGTCGCCGCCCACCTCGGCCCGGGCCTGATCCACGTATCGCCCGTCGGTGACGAGCA
>JBJTFY010000183.1:0-2687 GCA_046093625.1 Actinomycetota bacterium | reverse complement strand
TCCGAGTCGCGGCTCGGCGCGCACGAGATCGACCAACGCCCCTTCGCCGGCGAGGGAACGGCGCACGAGCGCGCCGACGATCGCGTGGGCGTCACGGAAGGGTGTACCGGCGCGCACCAAATGCTCGGCGAGGTCGGTGGCGGCCATCGTCGGCGAATCGGCGGCGGCCCGCATGCGGTCGGGGACGAATCGGGCCGTCGCGATCATCCCCGTGATCGCCGCAACACCGAGGCCCACCTGTTCGACGGCGTCGAACAACGGCTCCTTGTCTTCTTGCAAGTCGCGGTTGTACGCCAGCGGCAGACCCTTCAACGTGGCCAGCAACCCGGTCAGATCGCCGATCACGCGACCCGCCTTGCCGCGCGCCAACTCGGCGATGTCGGCGTTCTTCTTCTGCGGCAACATCGACGAACCCGTCGCATACGCGTCGTCGAGGACCGCGAACCCGAATTCGTCGCTCGTCCAGAGCACCCACTCCTCGCCGATGCGCGACAGGTGCACCGCGACGAGCGAGAGTGCGAAGAGGACCTCGGCGACGAAATCACGATCCGAAACCGCGTCGAGCGAGTTCTCGAAGACGCGGGCGAAGCCCATGGCGCGGGCGGTGTGCCGCGGGTCGAGGGGCAACGACGAACCGGCGAGTGCGCCGGCGCCGAGGGGCGACACGTCGACCCGCTCGAGTGCGTCGAGCAGGCGGTCAATGTCGCGACCGAGTGCCCAACCGTGCGCCAGCAGGTGATGGGCCAGCAACACCGGCTGAGCGCGTTGGACATGGGTGTACCCGGGCAGGTAGATGCCGTCGTCGTCGACCCCGGACTCCACGGCCCGACGCAACAACACCTCCTGCAACGCGACCAAGCGCGCGGCCACGGCGGGAATCTCGCGCTTGCACCACAGGCGCAAGCCGGTGACCGATTGGTCGTTGCGACTGCGGCCGGTGTGCATCTTCGCGCCGGGGGCACCACAGATCTCGGTGACCCGACGTTCGACGGCGGTGTGGATGTCCTCGTCGCCGGCGGCGAACACGAACGTTCCCGACGCCATCTCGGTCTCGACGGTGTCGAGGGCCGCCAACACCGCGTCGCACTCGGCCTCGCTCAGGATTCCGACATGGGAAAGTCCGCTCACGTGGGCCCGGGAGCAGGTGATGTCCTCGCGCCAGAGTGAACGGTCGAAATGCAGACTCGACGTGTACGCCATCAACTCGTCGGCGGGACCACCCGCGAACCGTCCGTACCACAAGGTCTTGGAGTCGTCATCGTTCATTTCGTGCCTCCGCTCGTCGACTTCAGTCCGGCCAGGTCGCGCAGGATCGCGGCCAACGCGGGTCCCCCGCAACTCTCGGCGGCCACGCAGAAGATCGTGTCGTCGCCGGCGACGGTGCCGATCAATTCGCTCATGCCGCTGCGATCGAGCGCCGAGGCCACCACGTGCGCGCACCCCGGCGGCGTGCGCACGACCACCATCGGGCCGCTCTGGGACACTTCGGCGACCCATTCGCCCATCACGCGTCGCAACTGGTCCTCGGGTGCGAGGCGGGCCGGCGCGAACTCGGGGATCGCGTACACGGTCTCGCCGCCGGGCACCCGCACCTTGACCGCACCCAGATCCTCGAGGTCACGCGAGACGGTGGCCTGGGTCGCGGTCACCCCTCCCTCGGCGAGCAAGTCGACGAGTTGGGGTTGATTGGTCACCGCGTGCTTGGCTATCAGCGAGGCGATGAGTTGCTGTCGCTGGGCTTTCGAGGCCATCACCTCACCCCCATGAGGAAGGCCAAGGCACCCCGCGACGAGTGGAGCCGGTTGTGGCCCTGGCGGATCACACGACTACCCGCACCGTCGATCACGTCGGCCGCCACCTCGTAACCGCGGTACGCGGGAAGACAGTGCATGAAGATGGCGCGGGCGTCGGCGGTCGCCATCAGCGATGTCGTCACGGTGTACCCCCCGAAGATCGCGAGTCGCTCGGCTTTCTCGGACTCCTGACCCATCGACACCCAGGTGTCGGTGTGAACGGCGTGCGCGCCGCGAACCGCCACGACCGGGTCGCCCGACTGCTCGACGGAACCCGAACCCAGTGACGCGAGCCGTGCGAGTTCGACGTCGGACGCCCCGTAACCGGAGGGACAGGCCAACCGGTAGTTGGCACCCAACATCACGCACACCTCCCCGAGCGAGCGCGCGACGTTGTTGTAGTCGCCGACGTAGGCGACGGTCAGCCCGGCCAGGTCGCCGAACTCCTCGACCATCGTGAGAGCGTCGGCGAGCCCCTGCAGAGGGTGCGACACGTCGGACAGCATGTTCACCACCGGCACCGGACACGACGCGATCAGACGGTCGATCACCGCGTGCGAGAAAACCCGCGCCGCCACCACCGCGTGATACCCACCGAGGATGCGCCCGATGTCCTCGACCGGTTCGCGCACGTCGAAGCCCACTTCCTCACCCCGGGTGTAGATCGGATGCCCACCCAATTGCACGACGGCCATCTCCATGCTCTGGCGCGTTCGGTTCGAGGGTTTCTCGAAGACGAGTGCGGCACCGAGGGGCACACCGGTGGCCGACGTGAGCGGCCGACCGAGCGACGACGGTTCACGCCGTGACAGGTCGAGCACGAGGCGCAACTCGTCGAGGCCGAGGTCGGTGACATTGGCGAGGCTGCGGACGGTCATGACGCCACTCCGATCC
>JBJTFY010000182.1:0-7078 GCA_046093625.1 Actinomycetota bacterium | reverse complement strand
ATCGAGGCCGAGACCAATCGGATCCTCGACGAAGGCACCGGTCCGATCCGGCGCGCGACGATCAGCGCTTCGTGTACTGCGGCGCCTTACGAGCCTTCTTGAGGCCGTACTTCTTGCTCTCCTTGCGACGCGAGTCGCGGGTGAGCAGACCGGCCTTCTTCAAGGTCGGGCGCGCTTCCGGATCGATCTCGACGAGCGAGCGGGCCAGGCCCATGCGCATCGCGCCCGACTGACCGGTGACACCGCCACCATGGATGGTGGCGTCGACGTCGTACTGCTCGAGGGTGTTCGTCACGCGCAGTGCCTCGATCGCCGAGTTCTGCTGGGTGGCGGTGCAGAAGTACACGTTCAGCGGCTTGCCGTTGACGGTGACCTTGCCGGTGCCGGGACGCACACGAACGCGCGCCACCGACTCCTTGCGACGACCGGTGGTCTGGGTGAGAGGCTTGTTCATTGTCTTGTTCCTCGAATTCAGCGCGCTTTGGCGTGGTCGATGTTGCGGACCTTGGGATTCTGCGCACCGTGCGGATGCTCGGCGCCGGCGTACACCTTCAACTTCTTGATCATCTGACGACCGAGCGGGCCCTTGGGCAACATGCCGCGCACCGCGCCGCGGATCGCCTCGTCGGGACGACGCGACAAGAGGTTGCCGAACGTCTCGCTCTTCAGACCACCGGGGTATCCCGAGTAGTTGTAGACCATGCGGGTGTCGGCCTTGCCCGAGGTGAGCACGACCTTGTCGACGTTGATGATGATCACGTGATCGCCGGTGTCCATGTGGGGGGCGAACGTCGGCTTGTGCTTGCCCCGCAACAGGCGCGCGGCCTCGGTGCACAGGCGACCGAGGACCATGCCCTCGGCGTCGAGGACGTGCCACTCGCGGGTGATCTCACTGGCCTTGGGCGAATAGGTGGTCATGGTGCTTCTTTCACGAACGATTCCCCGGACGACGGTCCGTTGGGGACCGGAGAATGATACGGGCAAACGGGGCAAAAACGACCGGGCGCGGGCCGGATCAACGCCCCGACCCCGGCTCGGGATATCCGACCTCCCAGAGCGTCAGACCCTGGGGCGGGGCCACCGTGCCCGCTCGCTCCCCTCGGCGCAGGATGCCCGAGATGTGACCGGGCGAGACCCGGCCGCACCCCACGTCGACGAGGCAGCCGACGATCGAACGCACCATCTGGTGGCAGAAGGCGTTGGCCCGAATCTCGAACCGCAGCACGCGGGCTCCGTGGTCGCTGCGGTGTTCGGTCCAGACCGCCGAGGTGACCCGGCGCACGAGGCTCGGGCCGGGGTCGCCCCGCTCGATCTGGTCGCGGCTCAGTTTGGGCTTGCGGCAGAAAGCCGAGAAATCGTGCTCCCCGACCAGCGGGTCGCAGGCGAGGTGCATGAGGGAGAGGTCGAGCGGCGCGGCCACGTGCCACGACGTCGGAGCCAGGAACGGATCGGGCGTGGGGTCGTTCAACACCGTGTAGCGATATCGCCGCCACAGCGCCGAGAACCGGGCGTCGAAGTCGGGGTCCTCGGCCCACGCGACCGAACGCACCACGACCCCGGGCCCGCAGAGTTTGGTCAGTCGCCGGGCCAGACCCTCGAGGTCCAAGTCGGCGGGTAGGTCGCAACTGATCACCTGGTCCCAGGCGTGCACCCCGGCGTCGGTGCGCCCGGCACCGGTGATCTCGACCGGGCGGCGCGCGATGCGACCAAGGGCCTCGCTCACGACACCGGCCACCGTGCGCACGCCGTCGTTGGCCGCGAAGCCGTGGAAGTGCGAACCGTCGTACGCCACCGACAAACGAGCCCGCCGGAGGGCGGGCTCGATGGTGTTCATGATTCGGTTCCGTCGTCGTCGACGAGCGAGTCGTCGGGGACGATCAGACGAGTTCGATGCGCGCCATCGGCGCGTTGTCGCCCTGGCGCGGCCCGAGCTTCAGGATGCGCAGGTAGCCGCCGTTGCGCTCGAGGTACCGCGGCGCCACGTCGGACACCAACTTGTTGGTCATCTCCTTGTCGCCGAGGTAGCTCTGGATCTGCCGAATGCGGTGGATGCTCGAGGCGTCACCGTCCTGGGCCTTCTTGGCCTTGGTGATGAGCTTCTCGGCGATGGGACGCAGAGCCTTGGCCTTGGCCTCGGTGGTCTCGATGGCCTCGGCGGCGATCAGCGATGCGGCCAGGTTGGCCATCATCAGCTTCTGGTGCGCGGAGCTGCCACCGAACTTGCGGGCGCGGCGGGGTGTAGCGGGCATGGTGTTGTTCCTTGACTCGTGACTCGATCGACTCAGCCGCGCAGGGACAAGCCGCGCTCATCGAGCTTCTGCTTGACCTCGTCGAGACTCTTCTGGCCGAAGTTGGTGATGTTCAACAGATCGTCCTCGGTCTTGCTCAGGAGCTCACCGATGGTGTTCACCTGCGCACGCTTCAGACAGTTGCGGGGACGCTCGGAAAGGTCGAGGTCCTCGATGGCGATGTCGAGGTCGGGGCTCGTGGTGTTGGCCGAGATGACCTCGCCCAACTCGAGGCCCTTGGGCTCGTCGGACAGGTTGGCCACCAGGTCGACGAGCGACCGCAACGTCGCACCGGCCGAGGCCAGGGCCTCGCGCGGCGAGAGGGTGCCGTCGGTCTCGATGTCAATCACGAGCTTGTCGTAATTCGTGCTTTGCTCGACGCGGGTCGGCTGAACGTCGAACATGACGCGACGGACCGGCGAGAAGATGGCGTCGATCGGGATGACCCCGATGGTGCCGTTGCCGGAGCCCCGGTCGCTGCTGAGGTAGCCACGCCCCTGCTCGACGGTGAGGTCGACGGCGAGTCGGCCCTTGTCGTTCACGGTTGCGATGACCAGATCCTTGTTCAGGATCTCGACCTCGGCCGGGCAACGGATGTCGCCGGCGGTGATGACCGCCGGGCCGCGCACGTCGACGCGGATGACCACCGGCTCGTCAGCGGCCGAGGTGAGCACGACGTCCTTGAGGTTCAAGATGATGTCGGTGACGTCCTCGGTGACGCCGGGGATGGTGTCGAACTCGTGCAGGGCCTCGTCGAACTTCACCGTGGTGATCGCGGCGCCCGGGATGGACGAGAGCAGAACACGACGGAGCGAGTTGCCGATGGTGTGGCCGAAGCCGGGCTCGAGCGGTCCGACGGAGAACGACTGGCGGTTGTTCGACTCCTCGTTCTCGGTCTCGACTGTGGGGCGCTGGATGACGAGCATGTTTCTCTTCCGTTCGTCGGGTGGTTGGTGACTGCTGGGTGGGATTACTTCGAGTAGAGCTCGACGATGAGCTGTTCGCGCACGGGCACGTCGCTGTGCTCGCGAGTCGGTTCGGTACGCACGGTGACCTGCTTGCCACCGTCGCCGCCCTCGAGCCAGCCGACGATGGCGCGGTCGAGGGTGTCGACGTTGTGCTGGATCACGATCATGTCGCGAGCCTTGGCGGACAAGGTGACGACGTCGCCCTTCTTCACGCGGGCGCTCGGGATGTTGAGACGCTTGCCGTTGACGAGGATGAGTCCGTGGCTCACGAACTGGCGGGCCTGCGGGCGGGTGCTGGCGAAGCCGGCGCGGTACACGACGTTGTCGAGACGCAACTCGAGCAGGCGCAGCAGGTTCTCACCGGTCGGACCGGCGAGACGGTTGGCCTCCTCGTAGGTCTTGCGGAACTGACGCTCGAGGACGCCGTAGATGTACTTCGCCTTCTGCTTCTCCTGGAGCTGGGCCAGGTACTCGCTGTCGCTCGAGCGACGACGGGTGCGACCGTGCTGGCCCGGGGGGAAGGGACGACGCTCGAGGGCCTTGCGACCCTTGTCGTTCTCGAAGATGTTGGTGTTCAAACGGCGCGACAGTCGCACCTTGGGTCCGGTGTAGCGGGCCATGACTCAGTTCCTCTTCCGCTTGGGCAGCTTGCAGCCGTTGTGGGGCACCGGGGTGACGTCCTTGATGCCGGTCACCTCGATGCCGGTGTTCTGCAACGAACGAATGGCGGTGTCACGACCTGAGCCGGGACCCTTGGCCTGGACCTCGACGCGTCGCATGCCCTGCTCAAACGCGGCCTTGGCGGCCTTTTCGGCGGCCAGCTGAGCGGCGAACGGGGTGCTCTTGCGCGAGCCCTTGAAGCCCACGCCACCACCGGACGCCCACGACAACACGTTGCCCTCGGTGTCGGTGATGCTGACGATGGTGTTGTTGAACGAGCACTTGATGTGGCACACACCAACGGCAACGTTCTTGCGCTCGCGCTTACGGGGGCGGCGTCCGCCCGGCTTCGGCTTCGCCATGATTACTTCCTCACTGCCTTCTTCTTGTTGGCCACGGTCTTCTTCGGTCCCTTTCGGGTGCGAGCGTTGGTGTGGGTGCGCTGGCCGCGCACGGGCAAGCCCTTGCGGTGACGGACGCCCTGCAGGCAACCGATCTCGATCTTGCGCTTGATGTCGGTCTGTACTTCGCGACGCAGGTCACCTTCGACGGTGAGGTTCTGGTCGACCCAACCGCGCAGCTTGTTGACCTCTTCGTCGGTGAGGTCGCGCACGCGGGTGTTGGGGTCGATACCGAGCTCGGCGCACATGCGCTGGGCCGTCGGCTTACCGATACCGAAGATGTAGGTGAGCGAGATCTCCAACCGCTTCTCGCGGGGGATGTCGACGCCGGAAATACGGGCCATGAACGTTTCCTTGTTTCCTTCTCAGCCTTGACGCTGCTTGTGACGCGGGTTCTCGCAGATGACCATCACACGTCCGTGACGACGGATCACCTTGCACTTCTCGCAGATCTTCTTGACACTGGGCTTGACCTTCATGGCCGTTTCACACTCTTGTTTCTCACTTGTAGCGATACGTGATGCGACCCCGGGTGAGGTCGTACGGAGTGAGTTCCACTTGCACCTTGTCGCCGGGGAGGATGCGGATGTAGTTCATTCGCATCTTTCCGGAGATGTGCGCCAACACCTTGTGGCCGTTCTCCAACTCCACCCGAAACATCGCGTTTGGCAGGGATTCGAGAATGGTGCCTTCCAGCAGGATGGCGTCGTCTTTGGGCTTGGGCAGAACTGCCTCCTTGTAGGCGGTTTGGGCGAACTGCGACGAGACACGAGGACGCGCGCAGAACCGGCCGTTGGGCCGAGTGGCAACGCTACCGCCCGGTGTGGCCGACTCCAATGGGGCCAAACCGGAAAGTTCGGGTGCTTCTGCGCTGGTCATCGGGGCTCCGCGCCGGTGGGCGGGGCCGGTCCCGACCGAGTCGCGACCGTGGATATCCACAGCCGTCACGGGCGCCGACGGGCGGCGTCGATCGCCCCGGTGAGGCGGGCGAACACCTCGTCGGGCGAGGCCGAGCCGTCGATGACGGTCAGGCGACCCTGCCGGTCGTAGTAATCGAGCAACGGCGTGGTCTGGGTCTCGTACAGGTCGAGGCGACGGTTGATCGACTCGGGGGTGTCGTCGGCGCGCTGGACCACGTCTCCCCCGCAGGTGTCGCAGGTCCACGGACTGCGTTCGCCGCCCTTGGCCGTGTAGTTGGCCCCGCAGTCACGGCAGGTGCGCCGCGCCGAGATGCGCTGGATCACCATCTCGCGGGGGACGTCGATGTCGAGCACGGCGTCGATCGGGCGATCGGTCGAGATGCGATCGAGCGCCTCGGCCTGCACGACCGTGCGCGGAAAACCGTCGAGGATGTAGCCCCGGCTGCGCGCGTCGTCCTGCTCGAGTCGCTCGGCGACCAGTCGGATCATGATCTCGTCACCGACCAACTTGCCGGCCCGGATCACCTCGTCGGCCTGCTTGCCGAGCTCGGTCCCCTCGCGAACCGCGGCTCGCAGCATGTCGCCGGTCGAGACGTGAGGGACCACGTAGTGACGGGACATACGCACGCACTGCGTTCCCTTGCCGGCACCTTGGCGGCCGATGATGATCAGGCGGACACCAGGGATCATCGGCTTACTTCAAGAATCCCTCGTAGTTACGCAGCATCAACTGGCTGTCGACCTGTCGCATCAATTCCAACGCCACACCCACGGCGATGAGGACCGTGGTCCCGGCGAAGGGGAACGACCGAACGTCGCCCACCCAGAGAACGATGTACGGAAGGATCGCGATGAACGCCACGAACAGCGCGCCCGGAAGGGTGATGCGGTTCACCGTGCGCGCGAGGTAACGCTCGGTCTGCGGTCCCGGCCGGATGCCGGGGATGAACCCGCCCTGACGGCGGATCTGGTCGGCTTGACGGATCGGATCGAACGCGATCGAGTTGTAGAAGTAGGCGAAGGCGATGATCAGGATCGCGAACGACACGATGTACAACAGTCCCTGCGACGACACCAGGTTGCGGTCGACCCACTCGGTGATCGTGCGCCGCCACCCACTGTCGCTGCCGATCACGTTGGTGACGAGCACCGGCAGCAGCATGACCGAACTGGCGAAGATGATCGGAACCACACCGGCCTGGTTCACCTTCAGGGGGATGTAGGTGCTCTGGCCGCCGTACTGACGACGTCCGACCACGCGCTTGGCGAACTGCACCGGGATGCGACGCTGGCCGAGTTCGACGCGCACGACGGCGATCAGGATGCCGATGGAGATGGCGACGAGGATGCCAAACACCACCCACTTCTTGCTCTGCAGGATGGAGTAATACGAGAACGGAAGGCTGCTCACCACCGACGCGAAGATCAGGATGCTCATGCCGTTGCCGATTCCGCGCTGGCTGATGAGCTCTCCCATCCACATCAGCAGTGCCGTGCCGGCCACCAGGGTGATGATCACCAGCAGTCCACGCGGCCACATTCCGTCGGGCAACAGCACGATGTCGGGAGCGTTCCGCGACGCGGTGAAGAATGCCGAACCCCGACCCTGACCGAAGATGACGGTGAGGCCGGCCGCATGCAACAACGCGATGGCGATCGCCACGTAGCGCGTCCACAGGGGGATCTTGAGCTGGCCGACCGCGCCCTCTTGCTGCCACTCCTCGAGCTTCGGGATCACGACGGTGAGCACCTGCATGATGATGCTCGACGTGATGTACGGCATGATGCCGAGCGCGAAGATGGCGAAACTCGAGAAGGCTCCACCCGAGAACAGGTTGAGG
>JBJTFY010000181.1:0-3426 GCA_046093625.1 Actinomycetota bacterium | reverse complement strand
GATGCGGCGCGGATAGCTGGTGGTGCCGGCCACGATCATGCGCGGACGGTGCTGCAGAGCGAGATCGCGCACTTGATCCATGTCGATGCGCTCGTCGCCCGGCGTCACCTTGTAGGGGATGAAGTTGTAGAGCTTGCCGCTGGCGTTGACCGGCGATCCGTGGGTCAGGTGTCCGCCGTGGTCGAGGCTCAGGCCGAGCACCGTGTCGCCGGCGTTCAGCAGCGCTTGGTACGCGCACATGTTGGCGTTGGCGCCCGAGTGCGGTTGCACGTTGGCGTGATCGGCACCGAAGAGCGCCTTCACGCGGTCGATCGCGATCGCCTCGATGGAGTCGACCACCTGATTACCGCCGTAGTACCGCTTGCCGGGGTAACCCTCGCTGTACTTGTTGGTGAGCACGCTGCCCACCGCGTTCATGACCGCACGAGAGGTGAAGTTCTCGCTGGCGATCAGTTGCAGACCCGTGGTCTGGCGCGTGAACTCGTCGGCGAGAAGGCGCTCGATCTCGAGATCGGGGTCGGTGTCGGAGGGGAAGGGCATGGTGTCTTTCGGTCAGAACTCGTTCTCGAGGTCGGTCAATTGTGCCACCCGTCGGGCGTGACGGCCGCCCTCGAAAGCGGTGGAAAGAAACGTTGTGACGATTTCCTCAGCGAGACCGATGCCGACCACGCGAGCGCCGATCGACAACACGTTGGCGTCGTTGTGCGCGCGGGCCATGCGCGCGGTGTACAGGTCGTTGCACACCGCGGCCCGTACGCCGCGCACCTTGTTGGCGGCCAACTGTTCGCCTTGACCACTGCCACCCATGACGATGCCGAAGTCGGCGGCACCGTCGCGCACCGTGCGCCCGACCCCGGCGCAGATGGGCGGGTAGTCGCAACTCTCGGTGGAGTGCGTGCCCTGGTCGTCGACCACGTGACCGGCCGCCGTGAGGAACTCCACCAGGTGCCGTTTGAGGTCGAACCCCGCGTGATCGGAGCCGATGGCGATGCGCAGTGAGGAACCGGACATGAGCGAACCCTAATTCAGGGGTCGGGGCGCGGGTGTCCCCGTTCGTGGAACGAACCCGACGACATCGTTCGGTGTCGGTGGCCTCGGGTAACTTGCGCGAATGGCCCTCGACCCCCGCACCCCCGTGATCGTCGGCGTCGGACAACGACTGCAACGGGTCGACGACCCGCTCGCGGCTCTGGCGCCCGTGCCGTTCATCGCCGAGGCGATCCGTGCCGCGGTGGCCGACGCCGGTCTGAACGCGGTGCCGAACGTGGACTCGGTGCGGGTGGTGAGTTTCCTGTCGTGGCGGTATCGCGACCCGGCGCGTTTCATCGCCGAGGAGTTGGGAATCACCACGCGCGAGACCGTGGCCACCACGATGGGCGGCAACAGCACCCAGTCGCTGATCAACGCCACCGCCGTGGAAATCCAGAACGGTGACGTCGACGTCGTGATCCTGTGTGGCGGCGAGACCTCGCGCACGCGCAAGCGGGCCCGTGCGGCCGGCATCGACTTGCCGTGGCCGGTGGTTCCCGAGGACGTGAAGCCTTCGCGCATCATGGGCGAGGACCTGGTGATGAACCACGAGTACGAGTTGTCGCGACGGATCGTGGCCCCCATCCAGGTGTACCCCATGTTCGAGTCGGCGTTGCGTGCTGCCGCGGGTCGCGGCATCGCCGAGCACAACGCGCACCTCGGAAGGTTGTGGTCGGGTTTCAGCAAGGTGGCCGCGGGCAACCCCTACGCATGGATCCGCAAGGAGATGACCCCCGACGAGATCGTCACCACCGGTCCGCGGAACCGCATGATCGGTCTGCCGTACACGAAGGTGATGAACTCCAACAACGACGTCGACCAGTCGGCCGCGGTCATCATGTGCTCGGTCGCCACCGCCGAACGACTGGGCGTGTCGCGCGACAAGTGGGTGTTCCCGGTGTCGGGCACCGACTGTCACGAGCACAAGTACATCAGCGAACGCATGACGTTCGCCGAGACGCCGGCCGTGAAGTTGGGCGGACGGCTGGCTCTGGAGCTCGCCGACACCTCCATCGACGAGATCGACATCGTCGACCTGTACTCGTGCTTCCCGTCGGCGGTGCAGTTGGGCGCGATGTCGTTGGGTCTCGGCCTCGACCGACAACTGACGCGCACCGGCGGTCTGTCGTTCGCCGGCGGACCGTGGAACAACTACGTGATGCACGCCGTGGCCACCGTGGTCGGCGAGCTGCGTGATCGTTCGGGCGAGAAGGGACTGGTGTGGGCCAACGGTGGTTACGCCACCAAACACGCTTTCGGCGTGTACTCCACCACTCCCCCGACGCACGGATTCCGCCACGCGTATCCGCAAGCCGAGGTCGACGCGATGCCGCGACGCACCGTGGTCGACGTGGGTGCGTCGGCGGGCGCGGCCACCGTCGAGGCCTACCCCGTGATGCACGATCGTGACGGCGTCCCCGAGCGCTCCATCGCGTCGGTTCTGCGCGCTGACGGCACGCGCGCGTGGGGCATCAGCGAGGACCGCGACACCGCGTCGGGCATGTGCGAGGGCGAATGGGTCGGCCGAGCGGTGCGACTGGACGACGCCGGAACCTTGCTGATCTGACGAAGTCGAACCTGGAGGAACGAACATGAGCAAACCCGCGATCATCCTCGACTGCGACCCCGGACACGACGATGCCTTGGCGATCATCGTCGCGGCACGTCACACCGACATCCTCGGCATCACGACGGTGTCCGGTAACGCCCCGATCGAGTCGACCACGCACAACGCGCTGGTGATGAAGGATCTGCTCGGACTGAAGGTGCCCGTGCACCAGGGAGCGATTCGTCCGATCGTCGCCGAGCCGCAATACGCCACGTACGTGCACGGCGAGAGCGGTCTCGACGGTGCCGACCTGCCGGCGCCCACCAGCACCGTCGACGGCACCGACGCGGTGGGTTTCATCATCGACACCGTGCGCGCCAACGAGGGCGCGTGGTTGGTGCCCACCGGACCGCTCACCAACATCGGCATGGCCTTGCGTCTGGCCCCCGACATCGCCCGCCGCATCGCCGGCATCTCGCTGATGGGCGGGGGCACCTTCGGAAACCGCACGACGGCGGCCGAGTTCAACATCTGGGTCGACCCCGAGGCGGCCGACATCGTGTACCGCTACGGCGGGCCGCTGATCATGGCCGGGTTGCACGTGACGCACCAGTTCCGCGCCACTCAGGCCCGCATCGACAAGGTGAAGGCCATGCCCGGACAGTTGGCCAACGTCATGGGTGACTTGATGCAGTTCTTCACCAACATGTACATGAGTCGTCACCACGGCATGGACGGGGGTGCGGTGCACGACCCCCTGGCGGTGATGGTGCTGTCGCACCCCGAGTTGTTCACCCGCAAGAACGCCCACGTGGTGATCGAACTGAACGGCACCCACACGCGGGGCA
>JBJTFY010000180.1:0-2426 GCA_046093625.1 Actinomycetota bacterium | reverse complement strand
TCTCCCCGGTGGTGCGCCGCTTGGTCGCCGAGCACAACGTCGACGTCGACCGCATCACGGGCACCGGTCCCGGGGGTCGCATCACACGCGAGGACGTGCTCGACCACATCGACAAACTCGCCGTTCCCGGCGCCCCGGCCGCGCCGGTCGTGTCGGCGCCGGTCGTGTCGGCCGCTCCGTCGGCACCGGCGACCGTGGTGGCCGCGGCTCCGACGGTGCGGGTGGGCGAGCGCGACGAGGTGGTCGCGCTGTCGAAGATCCGCCAGTTGACCGGCGCCCACATGGTGATGTCGAAGGGAGTCAGCCCGCACGCGTTCAGCGTCGTCGAGGTCGACTACTTCAACGTCGACCAGACCCGTGGTCGCACCAAGGACGAGTTCAAGTCCTCCGAGGGTTTCAGCCTCACCTATCTGCCGTTCATCGCGCGTGCGGTGGTCGACGCCCTCAGCGACTTCCCGCGCATGAACTCCAGCATCTCGGGAACCGACCTGGTGGTGCACCGTTACGTCGACCTCGGCATCGCGGTCGATCTCGACGGCCAGGGCTTGCTCGTGCCGGTGATCCGCAGCGCCGAGGGCAAGCGGCTGCGCGCGATCGCCCGCGAGATCAGCGATCTCGCCGCACGCGCCAAGAGCCGCAAGCTCGGTCCGGACGAGATCCAAGGCGGAACGTTCACCATCTCGAACAACGGTTCGGCCGGCAGCGTGCTGACGATGGCCATCATCAATCAGCCGCAGGTGGCGATCCTGTCGACCGATGCGATCGTGCGCAAGCCGGTCGTAGTCTCCACCCCGGGTGGCGGCGAGAGCATCGCGATCCACCCGGTCGGACACCTGGCCATGAGTTGGGATCATCGTGCGTTCGACGGCGCGTACGCCGCCGGATTCCTCGTGCGGATCAAGGAGATCCTCGAAACCCGCGACTGGTCGAGCGAGATCTGAGCCATGTTGCGCGTTCGCTGGATCGGGCGCGTCGCATACCGCGAGGCGCTGGAGCTGCAAACCGCGCTCTTCGACCACGGGTCCGAATCGCATCTGCTGCTCGTCGAGCATCCGCACGTGTTCACCCACGGCCCGCGGGCCGAGATCGACAAGAACCTGAAGTGCGATCCGGCCGCCGTCGGGGCCGACTTCGTCGCCGTCAAGCGCGGTGGTGACATCACGTACCACGGTCCCGGACAGTTGGTGGGCTACCCGATCCTGAACATCGACAACCGCATCGGCGCGTCACAGCACGTGTGCGAGGTCGAGCAACTGGTGATCGACACCCTCACCGAGATCGGCGTCCCGCGCGCCGGTCGCCTCGCCGGATACGCCGGGGTCTGGCTGGATGTGGGCACCGATCGCGTGCGCAAGATCAGTGCGATCGGTGTGCGCCTCGCGAACGGACGCACGATGCACGGCTTTGCGTTGAACATCGACCCCGACATGACGTACATGCGCGAGCACATCGTGCCCTGCGGCATCGGCGAGTTCCCGGTGACCTCGTTGCGCGAGGAGGGATTCACCGTCGACATGAAGACCGTGGTCGACATCGTCGCCCGGTTGGCCGCCGAGAAGTGGGGCGAAGGTTCGTGCGAACGCCAGGACGTGGCCTGGGTCCACCGTCCCGAGGATCTGTCGCGGTTCTCGCGCGGAGAAGGTCCCGGCGAGCCGGTGCGTATGAAAGGTCGTCTGGCCGACGCCGGTGTCGGTGACGGGCTGGAGATCGAACGACGCAAGCCGGATTGGTTGCGCCCCCGCGTGAACATCGGACCCGAAGTGTTGGAGATCAAACGCACCTTGGGGGACCTCGGACTCGTCACGGTGTGCGAGGAAGCCGGCTGTCCGAACCTGTCGGAGTGTTGGAAGGACGGCACGGCGACGTTCATGGTGTTGGGCGAGCGCTGCACCCGGGCTTGTGGCTTCTGCCTGGTCGACACCCGCAAGCCGTCGCCCCCGGAGACCGACGAACCCGAACGGGTCGCCGAGGCCGTCGAGCGCATGGATCTCGAGCACGCGGTGCTCACCATGGTGGCGCGCGACGATCTCGTCGACGGCGGCTTCGCGCACGTGGCCGCGTGCGTGCGCGCCATCCGCACGCGACGTCCGCGCACCCGAGTGGAGACGCTGGTGTCCGACGCCAAGGGGGACGAGCGATCCATTCGGATCCTGCTCGACGAACGACCCGACGTCTTCAACCACAACATCGAGACGGTGGCGCGATTGCAGCGCGCCGTGCGTCCGTCGGCCGGCTCCGCCCGCAGCCTCGGTGTGCTGGCGCTCGCGAAATCGGCCGGACTCACCGTGAAGTCCGGACTCGTGCTCGGAATGGGCGAGTCCGTCGACGAGGGGGACGGTTGTCTGGCCGACCTCGCCGGCATCGGAGTCGACATCGTGACGATCGGCCAGTATCTGCGGCCGACTTCGCACCACTTGCCGGTGGCC
>JBJTFY010000179.1:0-9750 GCA_046093625.1 Actinomycetota bacterium | reverse complement strand
GTCACGCCGGCGGCGAAGTACTGAACGCCGATGAGGGCCGACTCCGGGGCATCGAGCGGAGAGTTGCGCCACTGCACCGTCGCCTGCATCGGATCGTCGACGGCCCCCGGGTCCTCGGTGAGCACCCGGTAGTTCGCCATCTGGCGATAGGGGAGACCCTCGTCGTTGGGCTCGAGGCGGACGTGACGATACACGGCGTTGGCCCCGAAGAAGGCGAGGTTGATGCCGGCGTCCCGCGCCCGTTCCAGGCAGGTGCGCATCCCACGCGAGTAGTACTCGTCGTGCCCGGTGGTGAGCAGGGCGGTGCGGTTGGCGAAGACGGCGTCGAGTTCGTCGTTCTCGCCGAGTCCGCTGGTGTGCAGGTCGATGTCGGTGACGTACGCGGTGTCGATGCCCAGTTCCTCGATGAGGGCGATGAGCGGCAATTCGTGGGTGAGGAAGTCCGCAGCCCCCCAGTTGTACGACACGGCCATGGGGCGGTCGAACGACACCACCGTCGAGCGGTCGAACCGACTGCCCGCGATGAAGTTCTCGTACAGGCTACGCCCACCCCACGGGTTGTAGGCCTGCCACGTGGTCACCGCCGAGACCACCACCAGCGACGCCACGCATTCGTCGCGGCGGATCGTGATCGGAACGTACGACGCCCCGCCCTCGGACGACACCAACTTCAAGAGATACGACCCGGGCGGCCACGACTCGTCGACCGTGAACGACACGGACGGAGCGAGACGGGCGCGGTGCATCCGCGTCTTGCGATCGAATGTCGGTTCCTCGAACTGCCACGGCATGTCGAGTTCGTCCGAGCGCCACACCAACCTCGCCAACGTGCCTCCGTAGAAGCCCATTCGGTACGCCTCGACGTGCCAGGTCGGCGCGGCGGTCGTCACGCGAAGGTCGACGGTCTGGCCGGGACGAGCACTCGTGGTGTCGGCGTACCCCTCGATGTGCCCGGTCATCGACGCCCGTTTGGCGGGAGCGACGTCGAGGTCGATGCGCCAGGCATCGGTGCCCGCGCGAGCGTTCTCGGCGGCGAGCCATCCGGGCTGGGTGTAGGGCGCGGTCGGCGCCGCGGTCGTGGACGGCAGCGCGGTCGTGGGCGACGTCGAGGTGGGCGGCGTCGTCGTCGTCGGTGCGGTGGTGGACCCCGTGGTCTCGGCCGGGCCGTCCGAGCAGGCGGCCATGATCGCCGAGGCGGACAGGGCCAAGAACACCCGTCGGGAGATCGCGGACTGCGGAAACATCGCCTCGGTCACGGAGTCTTCCACAGTCGTACCGGTGACCGGTGGCGGTCACAGCCGCTCGGCACCGGAGTCGGCGCAGCATCGTTCGCCGCCGAGACGTAGGCGGCACACACGATCTCGAGGATCCAACGACCGAATCGCGCGTCCATGAAGGGAGTCTCACCGCGAGCGAGGTCGTCGATCAGCGCGCGCAACTGGGCCTCGTATCCGAGGTCGGAGATGAAGGGAATGGACGACATGCCTCGGGGCACCGCGACGACCTCGCCGTTGTGCTCGAGGGCCAGGGTGGGGAAGTATTCGGCGCGCACGACGTCGTCGTCCCACGACGCCTGTGCGTCCCACGAGGGGACGTCGGTCCCGCGCCAACTGCTCACGACGTGGGCGACGAGTCCGGACTCGAAGGTGAGCCGCACGTCGGCGTGTTCGTCGGTGGCGTCGCCGTCCAATGTCGCCGCCACCGCCACCACCTCACCGGCGCGTGCCACGCGGGCCATCAGCACGGCAACGGCCAGCGGATGCACGCCGAGGTCGAACAGGGCCCCGCCGCCCCATTCGACGGTGGTGAACTCGCCCCAGGTGGGCAACGACTGGACGCTGCGCACCGAGAGGTGGCGCAAGGGCCCGGCGTTGGTGCGGGTCGCGATGGAGGCGACGGTGCGGATGGTGGCGAGGGTCACGGGCGCGTACGCGAGGTTCTCGGCGTACAACAGTCGGTTGCCATGACGGTCGGCCAGATCGACCAATCGATCGGCCTCGTTCAACGTGAGAACCATGGGCTTTTCGAGCAACACCGCGGCCCCGCGCTCGAGAGCGTGCGCGGTGTGATCGAAGTGGGCTCCCGGTGGTGTCGCGACGACCACGATGTCGGCTCCGGCCGGAAGTCGGTCGTAGTCGACGACCCGCGAACCGATCTCGGTGGCCAACTTCGTCGCCGACTCCGGCGACCGCGAGGCGACCGCGACCACGCGTGCGCCGACCGACCCGGCCGCCATCGCGTGGGCGCGGGCGATCATCCCGGCCCCGCACAACGCGACGGTCACCGGTTCCGACACGTCACCGGCCCGCGAGGGCGTCGACGACCGGAGCGAACGGCCCAACGTCGTCGGAGCCGACGATCACGTACGAGAACCCCCAGCGTTCGCGACGCTCGAGGAGGTCGTCGATGATCTTGGCCGGGGGGCCGACGAGAGCGAACGGGGTCTGTTCGACCATGTGCTTGTCGACATGGAGCATGCGGGCGATGCCATCGGCTGCGGCGTCGGCATCGTCGGTGATGTTGACGAGGAACGCTCGGATGTTCATCTCTATGTCGGCCATCCGCGCTCCGGCCGCCTCGCGCACGATGCCCACCTTGTCGTCGACGGCCTCGGCGGTCATGGTCTGGAAGGCCTCGGGTCCGACCACGCCGGCCGACATGGTGGCGTTGACGCCGACGATGTCGGCTTCGCGGGCCGCGATGGAGAGAACGCGTTTGCCGCCCCCACCGATGAGAACCGGGGGACACGGCGCTTGCACCGGCTTGGGGGTGCCGTTGTGGCCGGTGATCGTGTAGTGCTCGCCACTGAACGAGAACGGCTCGGGGGCCATCAGGCCGCGTATCACCTTCAGGCCTTCGACGAACCGGTCGATGCGGACCTTGGCGCTGTCGTAGGGCAGGCCCGACTGCTCGTAGTCGCTGATCATCCAACCGGCGCCGAGACCCAATTCGAGTCGTCCGTCGGAGAGCACGTCCATCGTCGCCAACTCCTTGGCGAGAACGAGCGGGTGCTTGTAGTCGTTGTCCCACACGAGAGCACCGATTCGCAGGTCGGTCGTGACGTTGGCTGCCGTCATCAATGCCGGGACCGGGGCGAGTTGGTCGTCGAAGTGATCGGGCATCGTGAGACACGAGAAACCCGTCGACTCCACTCGCCGCGCCAAATCGGTCCACTCGGCACGACTCTGGATGTTGCGCGCCTGAACACCGAATCGGAAGGGACGTAGGGGAAGGGACATGCGTCGAAGGTAGCCGAATCGGGGTGACCGATGGTCGGTCGGATCGGCAAGTACCGTGGAGTCGTTGTGAGAGTGCTGACCTGGTGGGTGCGACTCGGCGTGATCGTCGTGGCCGGTGCGTTGATCGCCTCGGCCATGGTGGTCGGGGTGACGCCTCGGTTGTGGGGCATCCTCAACGCCCACGACGAGGGGGCGATCACCCTTCCCGATTGGGAGAGCATCGCCCAGCGTTCGTACGTCTACGACACGTCGGGCAACGAGATCGCGGTCTACGAACTGGAGAACAGCCAGCCGGTCGACCTGGCGTCGGTCCCTCGACCGGTAATCGACGCGATCCTGGCGGTCGAGGACCGCGAGTTCTACAACCACCACGGGGTCAACGTGCGCGGATTGTTCCGAGCGACGTTGTCGAACTTCGAGGGCGGCGCGCGGCAGGGCGCGTCGACCATCACCCAACAGGTGGTGAAGATGGAATATCTGGCGGGTCTCGAGCGCGACGGTCGCTACAAGATCCTGCAGATCGTCGACGCCCTGCGACTCGAAAAGCAGAAGACGAAGGATCAGATACTCGAGCGCTACCTCAACACGGTCTTCTTCGGGAACAACACCTACGGCATCCAGGCCGCGGCCGAGGTCTATTTCGGCAAGCGCGTGGGGGACCTCACGCTCGAGGACGGTGCCTTTCTGGCCGGGCTCATCCAGGCTCCCTCGACGTACGACCCCATCCGCCACCCGCAACAGAGCCAGCGACGATTCGAACAGGCCCTCGGCGCGTTGGTCGACGTGGGTCTGCTCGACGAGGCGAGGGAGAAGTCGATCCTGGCGTGCCTCGCCGCGACGCCGACCCTCGACTGCACCAACGCATGGAAGCTGCCCGATGCGCTCGAGCGAAATCTCAAAGAGGCCCTCGGCGCATTGGTCGACGTGGGTCCGCTCGACGATGAGGGGATGAAGTCGATCCTGGTTTGTTTCCGGGTGAGAACCACTCCGGGATTCGACTGTCCCACTCCGTGGACTCTGCCCGAGGTGGTCAAGGAATCTCTCGAAGAGGTCCTCGGTTCGCTGGTCGCCGACAAAGCTCTCGACGAGGGGAAGAAGAATTCGATTCTGGCGTGTCTGGTGGCGATGCCGACTCCGCGGCCCGACTGTGTCCCGTGGTGGAAGTTTCCCGACGAAGTTGAGCAGATCGCCGAAGAGGGGATCGTTCGCACGCACTTCAGCGAAGAGGTGAAGGCGTATCTGTTGAACAAGAGCACCCTTCTCGGCGACACCTACGCCGAGCGCTACAACAAGCTCTTCCGAGGCGGCTTGAGGGTCTACACGACGATCGATCCGGCGGTTCAGGCCGCCGCCGAGAGTGCCCGGGCCACCCAATTGCCGGTCAACTCCGCCGGGATCGACACGGCGATTGTGACCCTCGACAGCAAAACCGGAGCGGTGCGCGCGATGGTGGGGGGCAAGCCGTTCGTGCCCGAACGCAACGAAGTGAACATGGCTCTCGCCCCGCGGCAGACGGGGTCGAGCATCAAGATGTTCATCCTCGCCGCCGCGGTGTCGGCCGGCGCGCAGAACGACGATCTCATCGACGGCACCCTGCCCTGCATCCTGCCGAACCCCGACGATCCGGAGAACCCGTTCATCGCGACCGAAGGAGTGAGTCGGCCCGTGGGCACGCTGGCCGAGATGACGTGGGCTTCGATCAACTGTGCGTTCTCGCGACTCGCCCAGATCGTCGGCCTCGACCGTGTCGTCGACACCACGTATCGCATGGCGTCGAATCTCTACCTGTATCCCGAACGCAGCCCCGAGGAGCGAACGCCGCTGCGTCCGTACGCGAGCTTCGCCACCGGGGCCAACGAGATGAGTCCCCTCGACATGGCGTCGGGGGCCCAGACCCTGGCCAACGGCGGTCTCCACATGCAGCCGTATTACATCGAACGGATCGATGGCCCCGACGGTGTGATCTATCAGCATTCCGATCCGGGGGTGCAGGTGCTCACGAGCGACGCGGCGGCGCGCACGGTGTCGATCCTGGAGGGCGTCATGACCAACGGCACCGCCCGACGCAAGGCCCTCGAGGGTCGGGTGTCGGCGGGCAAGACGGGAACGCAGGACAACAACACCAACGCGTGGATGGTCGGTTTCACCCCGGAGTTGACGACCGCCGTGTGGGTGGGGCATCCGGACCTGTACCTGTCGATGGTGAAAATCCCCGAGTTCGTGGATGCCGGGGTCGACAAGGTGATCGGCGGAACGTTCCCGGCGAGCATCTGGAAAGCGACGATGGACGAGGCTCTGGCCGGCCGGCCCGCGACGTCGTTCCCGACGCCGCCGGCCAACCCGCGGGTGCCGATGAGGTTGTATCTCCCCGGCGTCGATTGCCCGGCCTCGACCACCACCTCGACGACCGTGGCGCCGACGACGGCCACCACGACACCCGGCGATCCGACCGTCTCGTCGACGACGTCCACGACCTCGACCACCACGTCGACCACATCGACCACGTCGACCACGGCGGTGCCGATCCCCGGTGTGATCACCGACATCAACACCACCATCCCGCGCGGACAAGTCGACCCCACCTGGCCGGTGCCGACCCTTCCGATCGACGAGTACTCGTTCCCCGCCTGCGCCTGAGCGCGCTCTTGTGATGTGAGGTGGGGCGTGGCACAGTCGGTGCATGGATCTGGCCGCGCTCCACGCTCTGCAGGCCCACGACACCTCGATCGATCAGACGCGTCACGCCCTGACGCATCTGGCGGAACGCGCGGCCGTCGACGAATGTCGCTCGACGTTGGCCGCCCTGCGGGCTCGCATCTCCGACGTACGACGCGAATCTGACGCGCTCGAATCCGAGCTGGCAACCATCGAGGAGCGAGCGGGGGAGATCGCGAACCATCTGGCTCGTCTCGACAAGCAGTTGCGCACCGTGATCGCCCCCCGCGAGGCCGAGGCGCTGCAGGCCGAGATGCGCACCCTCACTGCCGAGCGGGAGGCCGGCGACGATCGGGGTCTCGCGGTGCTCGACGCTTGCGCCGAGGCCGACGAGGTGTTGTCGAGGCTCCGGGCCGACGAGACCCGGGCCGACGAGGCGCTCGCCGGGGCGATCGTGACCTTGACCCGCGCCGAGGGGGCGGTCGGTGAGCGGCTCGCGGAGCTGGAGATGCGTCGTTCCGAGGTGGCTGCGGCGATCGACGCCGACGATCTGTCGGCGTACGAGCAACGGCGATCGAGTTTCGGCGGGGTGGCGATCACCCGAATCGAACACGGGGTGTGCGGGGGGTGCCACATGGACGTGTCGGCCAGCGAACTCGACGCCATCAAGCGCGTGCCGCTCGACCAGGTCGCCGAATGCCCCAACTGCTCGCGTCTGCTCCTACGGTAGGTACGTGCTCCTTTGGTTCGTCGGTGCCGCGGTGTCGTCGGTGTGGTTCGTCTTTCGTGACCCCCGATTCGACAACCGTGCTCTCATCGCCGGTGTGCTCGTCCCCGACCTGATCGACGGCGTCTGGGGTGGCGCGCGGGCGTTCCACTCGGTCACCGCGAGCGTCGCGGTGATGGTGGTGGTGATGGTGGCGACGAGCGGTCGCAAGCCGGTTCGGCGACGGTTGCTGGCCGTGCCCATCGGCATGTTCATGCACCTCGTCTTCGATGGCGCGTTCGCCGACACCACGGTGTTCTGGTGGCCGGTCACCGGTGTGTCGTTCGACGGTGCGCGATTGCCGGTGGTCGAGCGGGGAATGGCGAACATCGGGTTCGAGGTTGCGGGTGCGGTGTTGTGTCTCCTCGCCTGGCGTCGGTTCGGCTTGTCAGATCCGCAACGTCGGCGGGAGTTCGTGGCGAGCGGGTCGTTGCATGAGTGAGGTCGTCGCGGTGACGTTGGTGCGTCACGGTCGTACGGCGTTCAACGCGTCCGGGCGCATCCAAGGTCGTGTCGACAACCCGCTCGACGATCTCGGGCGGCGTCAGGCCGCGGCCGTTGCCGAGGCTCTGTCGAGCGAGGTCCGGGGTGGCGCGCTGGTGATCCACAGTCCGCTGGTGCGAGCGGCCGAGACGGCTCGTGCCATCGCCGGGCGGGGTGGTGTCGCGAAGATGGTCGACCCCGATTGGATCGAGCTCGACTACGGCGACTTCGACGGCCTCCACCAGTCGCAGGTCGACGCACGAACCTGGGCGGCGTGGCGTGCCGACGCCGGCTTTCGTCCGCCCAACGGCGAATCACTCCTCGATGTCGAGCACCGGGTGCGTTCGGCGATCGATCGCATCAGGGGGCTCGGGGTCCGTTCGGTGATCGTGGTCAGCCACGTGTCGCCCATCAAGGCCGCGGTCACCTTGGCTCTCGGCGTGGAGGCCGGGATCGCGTGGCGCACACGTCTCGATCCGGCCTCGGTATGCCGCATCGAGCTGTCGAAGGGTGGCGCCGCGCTCCTCGGATTCAACGACACCTCCCATCTCGCCTGAGCCAGACGCCCATGTGCCCCGACCGTGGGGGACTGACTACCATGCTCTGCGTCCCCTCGAACACCGGACCCGAACACTGGAGTAGTCATGCCCGAAGCAGTCATCGTCGCCACCGCCCGCAGTCCGATCGGTCGGGCCCACAAGGGTTCGCTCACCACCTTGCGCACCGACGACATGGCAGCGCAGATCGTCGCGGCCCTCATGGCCAAGGTGCCCCAGGTGAAGGGTTCCGACGTCGAGGATCTCATCATCGGCGTCGGTCAGCCCGCGGGCGAGGCCGGATTCAACCTCGGCCGGATCGTCGCTCTCCTTGCCGGCATCCCCGAGGCCCCCGGTGTGGTGGTCAACCGTTACTGCTCGTCGTCGTTGCAGACCATTCGCATGGCCGCCCACGCCATCAAGTCCGGTGAGGGCGACTGCTTCATCGCCGCCGGAGTCGAGGCCGTGAGCCGTTACGGGTCGGGCGCATCCGACACCGCCCCCAACGCGATCTTCCAGGGTCCCGGTGAACGCTCCAAGTTGCGTTCGGCCGGTGGCCAGCCCACCTGGACGCCGCCGACGGGTCTGTCCGACGCGTACATCGCGATGGGTCAGACGGCCGAGAACGTGCGCGAGGTCGAAGGCGTCACCCGCGAGGAAATGGACGCCTTCGCCAAGTTGAGCCAGGACCGTGCGAGCGCCAACGTCGCCAACGGTTTCTTCGAGGCCGAGATCACCCCGTTGACCTTGCCGGACGGCACCGTGGTGAGCAAGGACGATTGCCCGCGCGAGGGCACGACGCTCGAGGGCCTGGCGTCCTTGAAGCCGGCCTTTCGTCCCGACGGTCAGATCACGGCGGGCAACGCCTGCCCGCTCAACGACGGTGCCGCCGCGGTGTTGGTGATGAGTGACACCAAGGCCAAGCAACTGGGCCTCACGCCGTTGGCGCGGGTGGTGTCGAGTGGTTTGTCGGCGTTGAACCCCGAGATCATGGGTCTCGGCCCGATCGAAGCCAGTCGTCAGGCGCTGAAGCGGGCCGGCATGACCATCGACGACGTCGACTTGGTCGAGATCAACGAAGCTTTCGCGGCCCAGGTGATCCCCTCGGCGAAGCACCTCGGCATCTCGTGGGACAAGTTGAACGTCCACGGTGGTGCCATCGCCCTCGGACACCCGTTCGGCATGACCGGTGCGCGCATCATGACCACGCTGATCCACGGCCTGCAGGAGACCAACAAGACGGTTGGTCTCGAGACGATGTGCGTGGGTGGTGGCCAGGGTCTGGCCATGATCGTCGAGCGACTCAGCTGATCTTGCGCGCGAGGAATCGCGCGACGAGACCGATGACGAGCAGTCCGAGCCCGGCCAGGGCGAAGATGGTTTGCGCCGAAAGGTGTCCGTAACCCCACGTGGCGAGAATCGCCACCGCTGCGGCGATCAGTTGGTTGAACGCACCGGCGAGACCTTGGGCCGCCGCGGCGCGCCCGGGTGGTGCACCATTGGCGAGCATTCCGCTCGCCGCGGGTTGGGCCGCGGCCTGGAAGCTGGCCTCGACCACCCCGAACATGATCGGCAGCCACGGCGTGGCGAACAGTCCGTAGGTGGCGGTGAGCGGCGCGATGAAGAGCAGCGCGACGAAAGCGACCGTGACGCGATTGGTGCGGTCGGCCAGTCGGCCGCCGAATCGCGAGAGCAACACGAATGGTGTCGCGTACGCGGCAAGGCTCAGTCCGACCACGAGGTCGCTCGCTCCGAGATCGGTGAGGTAGCGGTCCCACAGACTGTCGTAGATGCCCACCGGAAGGGCGATCGCGATCAGGAACAACAGGGGCACCACCACCGATCGGTGACGGAGCAACCCGAAGGCCAACCGGTTGGACTCGCCGGTCCGAACCAGCGTGGGCAGATGCTGGGTCGACACGATGGCGGTGGCCACGGCCGCGGTGCCGGCGAAGATCACGAAGGGCCACCGCAGTCCGAGCGGTCCGACGAGACAGCCACCGATCACCGGTCCGGTGACGACGCCGGCCACTTCGATGCCGCGCATGGCCCCCCTGCGCTCCGAGGTACC
>JBJTFY010000178.1:0-13640 GCA_046093625.1 Actinomycetota bacterium | reverse complement strand
GTCGGCTTGCCCTCGCGCAGATCGTCGCCCACCGGCTTGCCGGTGACCGCGGTGAGCCCGAAGGCCCCCATCACGTCGTCACGCATCTGGAACGCGTCGCCGAGTGGGAGCCCATAGGCACTCAATGCGGGCAGCATCTCGTCGCGTCGCTCCGGGGCGACCAGCATCGCGCCGAGGTGCAGCGGGCGCTCGATCGTGTACTTGCCGCTCTTGTAGCGACAGATGCGCTCGGCCTTGAAACGCCGACGTTCGTTGCGCGCCGAACCGATGAGATCGAGCAACTGCCCGATGTTCAGCTCGATGCGCAACTCGTGCCAGATCTCGCGCGCCGCGTCCGGAACGTCGGACATCAGTCGGTCGCTGTACACGAACGCCAGATCTCCGACGAGGATGGCGATCCCGTCGCCGTACCGACGTGATTCGCCGCTGCTTCCGGAGCGGCGATGTTCGTCGGCGAACACCTCGTGCGTGACCGGTGCCCCGCGACGGGACGTCGAACCGTCCATCACGTCGTCGTGAAACAGGGCGAACCCGTGCAACAACTCGAGGGCCGCACCGGTGTCGAGGCTGGCGACCGCGTCGACGTCTCCCCCCGCGGCCACATGACCCCAATGCGCGAACGCGGGGCGAAGTCGTTTGCCGCCCGATGCCACGAGGCGCGCGATCTCGGCCACCGGGGCGGCGAGGTCGTCGTCGAATCGGCTCCAACGCGCGAGTTCGGGCTCGAGTACCTCGGCGATACGACGCTCCACGCGCGCGGCGAGGGTCACGAGGGACGCCGGGGGTGAGATCACGCCGTCAGGCTAGGCCGGTCAGGCCTCGAGACCCCCGACGACCTCGTCGATACGGGCGCGCGCGTTGCCGATGCGATCGCGGCAGAGTCGGATCAGTTCCGACGCGCGCTGCACCCGCGCGGCGAGCACGTCGACGTCGACGTCGGTCCGTTCGAGTTCGGAGAGGATGCCCTCCAACTCGGCCAGGGCCTCGGCGTACCCGATTTCTTCATCCTTCTTGGCCATGTTCGCCTCCTCGCGATCTCATGAATGCTTCTTCGTGTCGGTCACCGTGGACGTGACGACGCCGTCACGGGTGGTCGTGAGCACGGCCTCACCTGGCTTGGTGTCGTCGACCGAGCGCACCACGCGCCCGTCGGCCGTACGGGTGATCGACCAACCGCGCGCCAACACGTTGACCGGGTCGAGCAGGCTCACCCTCATCTCCAGGTTGTCGACGGCCAGGGAGCGCTCGGCCAACACTTGCGGGGCGCGGCGACGCAGACGACCGACACGGTCGTCGAGGCGTTCGTCGGCCCGGGTGACCGCCGTGTGGGTGTGCACCCCGATCTCGCGCGCCACCTTGGTGAGTCCGTGCCCGGCTTCGTCGAGCAACTGAGCGGCCCGCGCGGCGATGTCGCTCCAGGCGCCCTCGGTCTCGTCGATGAAGCGACGGACGAGGTCGATCAGGGCCACCGCGCAGGCGGTGGGGGTCTTGTGGTGGGTGTGGGCCACCTCGTCGGCGACGTGGAAATCGATCTGGTGCCCGATCCCGGTGAAGACCGGCAGCGGCGACTCGGCGATCGCCATCGCGATGAGTTCGGAATCGAAGGTGGAGAGGTCGGTCTTGCTGCCTCCACCGCGCAACACGACGATCACGTCGATGTCGTCACGACGACCGAGTGCCCTGATGGCCGTCGACACTTCGGTGGGCGCGGAGTCGCCCTGCACCGTCACGTTGGCGATCTTGATGTCGAACCCGAGACCGGACTCCTGGATCTGCTGCAGGAAGTCGGTGATTCCCGCCGTGCCCGCGCTGCCCACCAATCCGAGTCGCAGGGGCACGGGGCCGAGTTCGACCTCGCGGTTGCGGTCGTAGTGACCGGACTGCTTGAGCTTGCGCACCAGTTCCTCACGCTGCAGGGCGATGTCACCGAGCGTGTAGTTCGGGTCGATGCCCCGCATGATGAGCGACAGCTTGCCGAAGCCGGCGTAGTAGTCGAGGTCGCCGAAGATGCGGATCTTGATGCCGTTGGCCAATTCGAGCCCGCTCTTCTTCAAAGTCGCCGTCAAGTTCGCCCGCTCGCGTCGCCACAGGTTGACGTTCACCTGAACCTTGGTGCCACGGGCGTCGACGTCGACCAGACTGAAGTAGGTGTTCTCCCCTTTGACGCTGAGGCCCGAGATCTCACCCCACACCCACAGACCCTCGTCGAAGTGATCGCCCAGCACCTCGTTGATCTCCCGCGCCAGCTCGGCGATGGAGAAGGTGCGCACCCCGCCCGGGCCGTCGATGTCCTCGTCGGCGAACACGTCGGAGATGTCGTCGAGTTCATCGAAGTCGTCGATCTCGTCGCTCATGGTCCTCCGATTCTGCCCCAACACCGACGGCGTCGGGCACGGTGCCGTCACACTAAGTTGGGGCCGTGACCGGCACCCTCGTCATCCTCCGCCACGGCGAGAGCACGTGGAACCAGCAGAACCAGTTCACCGGGTGGCACGACGTTCCCCTGTCCGACAAGGGCTTGGGCGAGGCGGTGGCCGCCGGGCACACCATGGCCGACGCCGGACTGGTTTTCGACGTGGCCCACACCTCGCTGCTGACCCGGGCGGTCATGACCTGCCACCTGGCTCTGAACGGCATGGGTCAGGTCTGGCTGCCGGTGCAGCGATCGTGGCGGCTGAACGAACGGCATTACGGGGCCCTGCAGGGCCTCGACAAGAAGGCCACCACCGAGCGTCACGGACCCGAACTCACCAAGTTGTGGCGCCGGAGTTTCGATGTGCCGCCGCCGCCCGTGGGAACCGACAGCCCCGAACATCCGGTCAACGACCGGCGCTACCGACTGCTCGACCCAGCGCTCCTTCCCGCCTCGGAATGCCTGAAAGATGTGGTGGCGCGGGTGCTGCCCTACTGGAACGAGGCGATCGTGCCCCAGTTGCGCGACGACCAGACCGTGCTGGTCACGGCCCACGGCAACAGTCTGCGCGCCCTCGTCATGCACCTCGAGGGGATATCTGCCGACGCCATCGCCGAACTCAACATTCCCACCGGGGCACCTCGCCGGTACGCCTTCGACGCGTCGATGCGGGTGACCGCGGCCGAATATCTGGGTGATGCCGCCGCCGTGGCCGCGGCCGCCGAGGCCGTTTCGAAGCAAGCCGGTGCCTGAACCGATCGTCGGACACGGCCGATCGACACGGTGTGTCGCCCGACTCACCGGGGTGCCCGCCGACTCACACCCGTGACGACCGGGACAACGCCCGTGGTTCTCACAAGTTCACGAGCGTTATAGGGTTCGGGTCATGGCAAGCAAAAAGACGTATCTCGAAAGCCTCCGTCGGGTCGCATTGTTCTCCTCCTGCTCCACCAAGGACCTGGAGAAGATCGCCAAGGCCGGCGACGAGGTCAAGTTGGACGCCGGAACCGTCATCGTCGATCAGGGCCAGACGGGCCGCGAGGCGTTCGTCATCATCAGTGGCTCGGCCACCGTGAAGCGCAACGGCAAGAAGGTCGCCACTCTCGGCGCCGGTTCGGTGGTCGGTGAGTTGTCGCTCCTCGACCACGGGCCCCGCACCGCGACGGTGGTGGCCGACACCGAGTGCACGATGTTGGTGATCAGCCAGCGTCAGTTCCTCGCGGTGATCGACGCGATCCCGGCGATCTCGCACAAGCTTCTGGCCACCCTGGCCGGACGCATCCGCGAACTCGACCGCCAGTACTTCGGCTGAGCCCAACGGGCACAATCGAACGTCGGGGGTTCGCCCCACTCCCCCGTGGGCAGTAGCGTTCACCCTGCATGGCAACGCACTCTGAGTCTCCGGCCGCACCCTCGGGTCCGCGGCGCCTGAAGCCCTACCAACTCTCGATCGCCATCGGATCGTTCATGGCGGTGTTCATCGCCGTGTCGGGCGTGCTTCCCCTCATCACCGACTGGCACAACGACTCGCCGATCCACCGCGAGGTCTTCGGAGGCATTCCCGGCCCGTTGAAGCTGGCCTTCTACACCGTGATCCCGGTTCTCGTGTTGTGGGGCTCATTGCGCTTCGCCGATCGCATGCGTAACTGGGAGCGCGGAGCACCCGACCGTCGTCGGACCACCGCCAAGAACGTGAAGCGCCGTCTCGCCGACTTCCGGGCGGGCGTGTACATGCGCACGTTGCTGCGCGACTCGGCCGCCGGCCTGATGCACTCGCTGATCTATTTCGGTTTCCTCGTTCTGCTCGGTGTCACGACGGTGCTCGAGATCGACCACCAGTTGCCCGAGAGCCTCAAGTTCCTCCACGGCGACGTCTACCGCGGCTACGTGCTGGTGGGCGATCTCGCCGGTCTCGTCTTCACCGCCGGCGTGGTGTGGGCGATCGTTCGTCGCTACGTGCAGCGGCCGTACCGCATTCGCATCAAGTCGAAGCCCGAACACGCGGTCATCCTCGCCACCCTGCTCGGCATCGGGCTCACCGGTTTCGGCGCCGAGATGTTCCGCATCGCCGAGTCGGTCGCCAGCGGCAAGAACATGGATCACGAGAAGTGGTCGTTCATCGGGTACCCGTTGGCCCAGACCGTCGACGGACTCGCTCCGCGCACCCTCGAGTTGTGGCATCAGGGTTGGTGGATCGCCCACGTGCTGACGTTCGTGGTCTTCCTCGCGATCCTGCCGATCACCATGTTGCGCCACATCTTCACGTCACCTCTCAACATGTACCTGCGCGATCGCGAACGGCCCAAGGGCGCCATGAAGGCCATGCCCAATCTCACCGAGACCGCCCTCGAGTCGTTCGGAGCGTCGGTCGTCGAGGACTTCACCTGGAAACAACTGCTCGACACCGACGCCTGCACCATGTGCGGTCGCTGCACGAGTGTGTGCCCAGCACACGCCACCGGAAAGCCGCTCGACCCGCGGGAGATCGTGCTGAAGACCGGCGAAGTGATGGCCGCCACCGCGGCGCACGCTCCCGGCGGCAAGGTTTCGCCGCCGCTCGGCACCGATTCGGAGATCACCATCGGAGCGAACTCGTTGTTCGAGCGCATCACCGCCGAGGAGATCTGGAGTTGCACCTCGTGCAAGGCCTGCGACGAGATCTGCCCCGTCAACATCGAGATCCTCGACAAGATCCTCGACATGCGCCGCTATCTGTCGCTCATGGAGAGCAACTTCCCCGCGGAGTTGGGCAACGCCTACCGAGCGATGGAGAACCAGGGCAACCCGTGGGGCATGAACCAGGGCGAACGCGCCGACTGGGCCAAGGACCTGCCGGTCGACGTCGTCGACCCGGGTGAGACACTGTCGCACGAGTATCTCTACTGGGTCGGTTGCGCCGGGTCGTTCGACGACAAGAACAAGAAGGTCACCCAGTCGATGGCCAAGCTGTTGAAGCGCGCCGGCATCGACGTGGCGATCCTCGGTCCGAGCGAGATGTGCACCGGCGACTCGGCCCGTCGATCGGGCAACGAGTACCTCTTCCAGATGCTCGCGATTCCGAACGTCGAGATGTTGAACGGCATGGGCGTGAAGAAGATCATCACCCAGTGCCCGCACTGTTTCAACACGCTCGCCAACGAGTACCCGCAACTGGGCGGCCGTTACGAGGTGATCCACCATACGCAGCTGCTGGAGCAACTGATCGAGAGCGGTCGGCTCGACGTGAGCAACGCTTCACTCGAAGAGCGCATCACGTACCACGACTCGTGCTACCTCGGTCGACACAACGACGTCTACCTCGCACCGCGCAAGGTGGTGGCCTCGATCAAGGGCATCGAGGTCGTCGAGATGCAGCGCAACGGCACCAAGGGGATGTGCTGCGGAGCCGGTGGTGCCCGCATGTGGATGGAGGAGTCCATCGGCACCAAAGTGAACGACGAGCGGGCCCGCGAGGCGTTGAGCACGGGGGCCAGTCGCGTGGCGACCGCGTGCCCCTTCTGCTACATCATGCTCGACGACGGCGTGAAGGCCGCCGGTGCCGAGGAAGATCAGGTGAAGGTGGCCGACATCGCCATCCACCTGCTCGAGGCCATCGAGAACGGCGAGAAGGCGCTCGCCAATCCGGTCGCTCCGTTGACTGCCGGCAACTGACGAGGTACCGGGTCGCGCGACTCAGGTCAGGTGCCCGAGCACCAACGAACGCAGGGTGTCGATCCCGATGCCCTTGGTGGCACTCACCCACACCACGTCGCCCGGCTCGAGCATGCAACCCGCGGCCAGATCCTTCTTGCGGGTCTGGCGTTTGGCCGACTTCACCTTGTCGTGCTTCGTCGCGACCACCGTGTGCGCGATGCCGTTGGCCCGGAGCCACTCGAGCATCTGCACGTCGAGCTTCGTCGGGCCGATCTCGCCGTCGACGAGCACGAAGACGTTCACCAGTTCGTCGCGTTCGAGCAGGTAGCCCTCGATCATCTTCTGCCAGCCCTGCTTCACGCGACCCGGCACCGCCGCGTAGCCGTAACCAGGCAGATCGACCAGCGTCGAGCCGTTCGGTAACCCGAAGACGTTGATCAGTTGGGTGCGACCCGGGGTGTTGGAAACGCGCGCCAACTGCTTGCGATTGGCCAACGAGTTGATCAAGGACGACTTGCCCACGTTGCTGCGCCCCACGAAGGCCACCTCGGCCGGCGAGGGCGGGAGCACGCGCACGTCGACCGCCGACGTGACGAACTCGATCGCTAACGGAGTGGTCGACATAAAACGAGTGTACGGTGCGGAACCGTCGCGTCAGGGCAGGTCGTTCTCCATCGTAGTGCCCGGGATGTCGAACCGAATGTCGGCGATCTCGGCCAGCGTCTGCAGATCGCTCACCAACACGCCGCCCGCACCGACCGTCACCAGACGATTCGACGCGACCATCGAACGACGAATGGGGAACCACTGCATCAGGCGGCCCTGTTCGACAAAGCGATCGTCGACCAAGCGCAACACGACCGCCGACTCGCAACCGGGTCCCCCGAAACTCTCGCAACTCATCTCCTTCGGCACCACGACCTGATCGGTGGGTTCCCACCACAGGAACGCGTGCGGATCCCAGGTTGCCTCGCTCCATTCCGCGATCTCGGCGGTGGCCACACGGGTCGGTCGACTCGGATCCGAGACGTCGAACAGCGACACCTGTGCCCCGGTGATCACTCCCATGTCGGTGCCCGACATGCCGACACCGATCACGCGATCGTCACCGATGGGCTTCAGATAAGTCGAGTACCCGGGGATCTTCAACTCGCCCACCATCCGCGGATCGTCGGGCTCGGACAGGTCGATCACGTAGAGCGGATCCACCTGACGGAACGTGACAACGTATCCGCGGGGTCCGTCGAAACGAACACCCTGGATCTGCTCTCCGCGTCCGAGGCCACGGACCGCACCGATCTCGACCAGTTCGTCTCCGTCGAGCCGCAACACATGGACACCGTTGTCCTGCCCGCCACCGAAGTCGTCGGAGAACGCGGTGGTGGCCACGCGAAGGTCACCCTCGAACTCGGACATCGAGTACGAGTTCAGCAACGTGCCGATCGCCTTCCCGGAGCCGACGTAGTCGACGCCGTCGGCCAACGAGAACCGGTGGATCACCGTGCGCGGCGGCACGGCGACGTTGGGCACCCACTGCTCGTCGAGGACGTCGTTCCAGCGGGTGGTGGTGACGTAGAGACTCTGCTCGGAGGTGTAGGTGTTCCCGGCTTGGGAGATCAGACCGACGGCTCCCGAGGGCGCCGTGGAGTCCGCGGCCGTGTCGGGTGCTCCGACGTCGATGGTCGCGACCCAGGTGATGCCCCATCCGCTGAAGTCGCCGGGATGTCCGAGGTGCGAGCAATCGAGCGCGATCGACGGGGTGCCCCAACTTCCGAGCGACGACTCTTCAAACGTGCGCGGCAACAGATCCTCGGCCTCGAGGGCTTCGATCACCTGGAGATTACGCGCCTTGGCGGCCTTCGACGAGTCCTCGGTTCCGTCTCGGGGGGAGACGAAATCCAGCCGACTCACGAGATCCGCCTGAAGAACTAAGTGCACCCGACGACCGACCGAGCGCATGGACACCAAGGCGCCCTCCACATGGTCTCGTCGGACCAACACGGGAACACCGGCTTCCACCGAATATCGCGACACCACCGCCGAGGCCGTTCGTGACCACGTGGTGGTGACCACCACCAGAACGTCGTCGTTCAGGATCATCTGTGACTCGCCTTGCGGAGTCTCCAGGTCGGCCATCACGCGCGCGGTGTCGAGGTCGACACTGCGCAATCGGTTGTCAATGATGCTGTAGACGAACCGCCCGTCGGTCTCTGTGATGTCGCCCTCATCGACACCGGACTCCTGGGTGTTGGTGCCCGAGGTGCCCGAACCGTCGAATTCACCGCTCGACGACTCGTCCGTAGCCGGAGCCTCGGTGGCGGCGACCGCATCCTCGGCCCATCCGCCGTCGCGTCCCCAGTAGATCGGGTACATGTCGAGGCCGTAGGGCGTCACCCGCTCGATCATCTTGGCCTTGGTCCACTCGACGACTTGGTCGCAATCGTCGAACTTCGAATACAGACTCACCGCGTCACCGGGGCGGGGATCGAAGGGACGCAAGTTGGACGTGTTGCTCTCACCGCCGGAGCACGACACACCGAGGAGTGCGAGGCTCGAGAGGGCGAGAAGGTGTGGCGCGCGATTGCTCATGCCCCATCAGACGCCACGAGCGGGCGCCTGGTTCCCGAACGAATGTCAGTTCTTGTCGAAGTTCTCGAAGTACCGGCTGGGGGTGGGACCGCGCTGGCCGTGGTATTTCGAACCACGCGCGCCTTTGCCGTAGGGGTTGTCGGCCGGGGTCGTCATCTGCATGAAGCTGACCTGTCCGATCTTCATGCCGGGGTACAACGTGATGGGAAGACTGGCCACGTTGGCCAGTTCGAGGGTGACGTGTCCGTCGAAACCGGCGTCGATGAAGCCGGCCGTCGAGTGGATGAGCAGACCGAGCCGGCCGAGCGAACTCTTGCCCTCGATGCGCGCCACCAGATCGTCGGGCACCCCGACACGCTCGAGCGTGCTACCGAGCACGAACTCCCCGGGGAGCAACATGAACACCCCGTCCGGCGGAATCTCGACCAACTCGGTGAGATCGGTCATGTCCTTCTTCACGTCGATGATCCCGGCCGTGTGGTTGCGGAAGACCCGGAACATGTGGTGCAAACGCACGTCGATGGACGACGGTTGGATCATCGCGTCGTCGAGCGGATCGATGATGATGCGGCCGGCCGCGAGGGCCTCCCGCAGGCTGCGGTCGGACAGGATCACGGTGCACACCGTAGTGGGTTCGGGGCTCCAGCCCGCAGGTGACGGCTCGCCCGACCCCCGATAATCTCTTCCCTGTCTGCGGGTGTAGTTCAATGGCAGAACATCAGCTTCCCAAGCTGAGAACGCGGGTTCGATTCCCGTCACCCGCTCCACATCGGTGACCGTGGGTTCGGGCAGAATGACACGGTGATTACCCGCGACGACGCCCGACGGCTCGACCTCGTCGACCCGCTCGCGTCGTTCCGCGCCGAGTTTCTGATCCCCGACGACGACCTCGTCTACCTCGACGGCAACTCGCTCGGCCGAACGCCGCTGGCCACCATCGAACGCCTGCGAACGGTCGTCGAGTCCGAGTGGGCCGCCGACCTCATCACGAGTTGGGATCACTGGCTCGACATGCCACGTCGTGTCGGCGACCGCATGGGTGCGATCATCGGGAGTCGCCCGGGCGAGGTCGCGGTGCACGACAACACGACCCTGAACATCTACCAGGCAGTGCACATGGGCTTGAGCCTGCGCCCGGATCGTCGGGTGGTGTCGGTCGCGACCAACGACTTCCCCTCCGACCGCTACGTGGTCGAGGGCATCGCCCGCGACCTCGGCCTCGAGTTGCGCCCGCTCTCCGACGACATGAAATTGAACGACGTCGCGGTGATCGTGCGCAGTGTGATCGACTACCGCACCGCCGAATTGTGCGACGTCGCCACCTTCACGCGACGTGCCAACGAGGCCGGGGCGATCATCGTCTGGGACTTGTCGCACGCCGCGGGCGCGATCGAATTCGACGTTCACGCCCTCGGGATCGAATTGGCCGTCGGGTGCACCTACAAGTTCCTCACCGGCGGTCCCGGCGCACCGGCCTGGAGTTTCGTGCGCGCCGATCTGCAGTCCAAGGTGCGACAGCCCATTCAAGGCTGGTTCGCCCAGAAGGACCAGTTCGCCATGGAGCGCCCGTTCGAACCCCACGACGACGTGCGTCGCGTGTTGCTCGGCACCCCGCACATGCTGAGCCTCGTCGCGGCCGAGGAAGGCATCGCATTGTCGGCCCGGGCCGGAATGCCCGCCATCGCCGCGAAAGGACGGGCTCTCACCTCGTTCGCGCTCGACGTGATCGACGACCTCGGGCTCGAAACCTCCACACCGCGCGACCCCAGCCGCCGGGGCTGCCACGTCGCCGTCCACCATCGCGACGCCGCTTCTCTGGTCGAGCGACTGGCTCGTGACCACAAGGTCGTCGCCGACGTGCGCCCACCCGACATCGTGCGACTCGGCCTGAGCCCGCTCACGACCCGCTTCACCGACGTGTGGGACGGCCTGCACGCACTGCGCGACATCGCATGAGCGCCAACCACGATCACAACCTCGGGGACCTCGACACCCCGCGCAACGTGGCCCGCATCCTGTGGATCGCGGTGATCGTCGTCGCACTACTCGCACTGCTCGGAGTCGGTCTGTTGTGGCCGAGCGGCTCGCAGTCCACCGACGATCAATTCATGGACTCGAACACCCAGAAAGCCACCGTGCTACTCGTCGAGACGCTGCCGTGCAGCGGAACCACGGAGGACGAGGGAATCGATTGCCGATGGGTCACGATCTCGGTCGGTGAGCAGGACGACCGAGGGGTGATCGAGCAGTCGACCGACGGTGTCGGAGCGCGCCTACGGGAGGGTGACAAGATCCTCGTGAGTACCGCGGTGATCGGCGACGGCCGGGTTGTCTACGGATTCAACGACTACCAGCGCGGTACACCCATGGCACTTCTCGCTTTGCTCTTCGTGATCACGGTGCTGATGCTCGGACGCTGGCGCGGGCTGGGTGCGGTGGCGGGGTTGGCCGCCAGCCTCGTCGTGCTGATCGTCTTCATGTTGCCGTCACTGCTCGACGGCAACAGTCCCATCATCGTGGCGATCGTCGGCTCCGTGGTGATCGCGTACATTGCCATCTTCTTCGCACACGGCATCAACGTCGCTTCCGCTGTCGCCCTGCTTTCCACGTTCTTGAGCCTCACTCTCACGGGGCTTCTCGGCTGGATGTTCGTGGCCGCGGCGAAGTTCACCGGCTACACCGACGAGAGCGCCTACTACCTGGATGTTCTCGGGCTCGACATCGACTTTCGTGGTGTGATTCTGGCGGGCATCGTCATCGGCTCACTCGGCGTACTCGACGACGTGACCGTGACCCAAGTCAGCGCCGTTTGGGAACTCCGCAAAGCCAACCCCCACGGCGGATGGAACGAAATCTTCCGACCCGCAATGAACATCGGTCGCGATCACGTGTCATCGACGGTGAACACGCTCTTTCTCGCCTATGCCGGAGCGTCGTTGCCTCTTCTCCTGCTCTTCACTCGAGCGGGTCAATCGAGCGGATCGATCGTGGGGAAAGAGGTGGTCGCCGTCGAGGTGGTGCGATCACTCGTCGGTTCGGTTGGTCTGGTGGCTTCCGTTCCCATCGCCACCGCATTGGCGACCTTGGTGGTCGGAGCCGCCAAATCCGCACGGTCATGATCGCCTACGACGACACCTTGCGGGTCCGCATCGTCGAGAACCTCGCTCGTCACGATCGTCTGACCCACTCCACCGAGGGATTGCGACACGCGGCGGTGGCCATCGTGTTGATCGACAGCCGATCCGGCGACGACCCCGAGGATCCCTTCGAGGTCGGCCCCGATCCGCTGCGCGGTGTGCCCGGTGACGTGTCCGGCCTCGACGGACGGATGACCGCCGTGGCCGGCGGCGCGTCGTTCCTGTTGTGTCGTCGCGCGGCCCGCATGAATCGTCATGCCGGCCAGTGGGCGCTGCCCGGCGGCAAGCTCGACCCCGGTGAGACCGTTATCGAGGCGGCGTTGCGGGAGACCCACGAAGAACTGGGGCTCGTCCTCGACCAGTCATCGGTGCTCGGGCTGCTCGACGATTACGTCACCCGTTCGGGTTTCGTGATGACCCCGGTGGTGATCTGGACCGGTGACCACGCGGAGGTGCGGCCCGACCCGAGCGAGGTCGCCCACGCCTACCGAATCGGGCTGCACGAACTCTGCCGACCCGACTCACCGCGATTCGTGAACATCCCCGAAAGCGACCGTCCCGTGGTGCAGATCCCCTTGGGGGGCGACCTCATCCACGCCCCCACCGGGGCGGTTTTGCTGCAGCTGCGCTGGGTGGCCATCGAGGGTCGGGTGAACGAACGGGTCGATCACCTCGAACAGCCGGTCTTCGCCTGGCGTTGAGATTCGTGCCGGATTCTTGAAACAGTCACGACGGGTCGGGACCGATCCACCGTCGTGCGCTCACATCCACTCCGCTTGTTCCTCGCTGGTTCGTTCGCCTGCACGATCGGCGTGGCGGCCATCGCCACCTCGATCACGCCTACCGAGCGCACCTTGTGGTGGTGGGCGGTTCTTCCGGTCATCGTCGTCGGTGCCACGATCAGCGGTCGCCGCACGACGACGGCGGGTATCCGACGCGACGGTCGTGACGTCATCTTGTCTCCCATCGGACAATTCATGTTCGTCGCCGAGATCCTGTTGCCCCCGTTGGCCCTGGTCGCCGTGGCGTTCGCGGTGCCGGCCTCACGAACCGGCCCGGCGGCGTGGAGCAATCGTTGTCAACGCGCGATCACGATGATGACGGGGAGTGCGGTGTTTTGGAACCTCGCCGATCATTCGCGGCCCCTCACCGACGGCGACAACGCGTATCGAACGGTCGTCGCTTGCATCGTGGCCATGATGGTGCACACCGCGGTCGAAGCGACCCTGGTGTCGGCTCGTGTCGCGCTGACGAACGGGGACCGCGCGACCGACTCGGTGGTCTGGACCCCGCACTCGGCGTTGCGCGACGTCTGGGAGCTCGCCATCGGCGCGGTGGGTGCACTGCTGGCCCTGCAGCACCCGGTGCTGGCCGTGGTCACCATTCCCCTCTGTTGTCTGGCCAGCGAACACATTCGTCTCGAGAATGAGTCGCGCCTCGCGCTCACCGACTCGCGCACGGGTTTGCTCAACCCCCGCGGTTTCGCCGAGGTCGCCGCCCATGAGTGGTCGCGCGCCGATCGGGACGCCGGGCGCATCTCGTTGGTTCTCGTCGACCTCGACTTGTTGCGCGAGGTGAACAACACTCACGGCCATCGCGCCGGGGACGCCGTGATCAGCGCCGTGGGTGACGTGCTCGCGTCGTGTAGCCGAGGTAGCGACGCCGTGGCCCGTCTCGGCGGCGAGGAGTTCGCCCTGTTGCTGCCCGACACCGACCTCACCACCGCGGCCCGCGTGGCCGAGCGACTGCGCGAAGCCGTCGCCGGTTGTGCCATTCCCACACCGGCGGGTCCGTTGCGCGTCACCGTGTCGTGCGGCGTGGCCGTGCGGGTGGGTACCGAGTCGAGGGACGCCCTGTTCGACCGAGCC
>JBJTFY010000177.1:0-8745 GCA_046093625.1 Actinomycetota bacterium | reverse complement strand
TCGCGCGGACCGGTGGATCCCTGCGGACGGGGGCGATTGCGGCCTCCGCGCGATCCGCGACGGCGCTTCTTGCGATTCGGGTTGGGGCTCGACTCAGCGGCACCCGCGACGGACTCGCTCGCGGGTTCCTCGGACATGGGGGTGTCGGACGTGGACATGAAGGTTTTCCTTTCTCATGCGCACACCTGAGGCTGCGCAGCGCGGAGGTCGAGCACATCGCTGAGCTCGCCGTTCCGCTCGATTAATTGGTTGATACGGAGCACCCGGGTGAGGTGATTCCATGGTTCGCACCCGGGCACGAGGACTTCGATCAATTCGGTCGGCCGGATTCCCCGGCCGGCCGTGGTGAGCACCGCTTCGATGAGCGTGCCGGCGGACTCACCGGGCCAGTTCTCCGGCCGGACCCGTTGCGGGGACAACGGCGCCAGACCCAGTATTCCGGGACGCACGTCGTCGCGACGCGTCTCCCCCTTGCGCTCGCGTTCGAGCCAGAGCTCGTTCGCGTCCATCACCCGTGACATCGCCGCCTCCACATCGGGAGCGTCGACGGCCATGGCCCAGGTGGTGGCAACCACGTCTTCTTGCAACGAGACCTCGGCCGGCCCGCACTCGCGAATGCCGGTCACGGCCATCCCGGTGGGCAGGCTCGCGTCGATGCGCTCGGCGATCGCCACGAGATCGGTCGCGGTGATACCCGCCGCCTCGTCGAAGGTGACGTCGAGCAACTCGCCCACCGACTCGGCCCCGGTCGGCAGGGCCAGACCGAACGCCATGCGGGCGCGCGGGGTGAACCCGGTCGACATCGCCACCGGTACCCCGGCCTTGCGCAAGGAGCGCTCCCAGATACGGGCCACGTCGCGATGACCGGTGAAGCGGATCTTGCCGAGTTTGGAGTAGGTGATGCGCGCCTTCACGACACCACCAGCGCCTTGGGTCGCAACGACACCGGAACCACGCCACCGCGGCTGAGGTCCTGTCCCGTGCCCTGACTTCCCCCGGCCGGCGGAACGGGCGACGCCACGATGTGCTCGAGGCCGTCACCGGTGCACACGCCGCAGTCGTAACACGGCGTCCAACGGCAATCCTCGAGTCCGTTCTCGGCCAGCGCCGCGCGCCAGTCCTGCCACAGGAAGTCGTGGTGCAATCCGGCCGACAGGTGCTGCCAAGGCAGCACGTCGCTCTCGTCGCGGTGCCGCGTGGTGTACCAGTCGACCGAGAGTCCCTCGGCAGCCATGGCGTCGAGCCAACGGTCGAGATCGAAGAACTCCGACCATTCTTGGAACGTTCCGCCCGCGCGCCACACCCGCTCGATCACGGCGCCGACGCGGCGATCACCCCGGCTGGCCAGACCCTCGGCCAAGGTCGCTGCCGGATCGTGCCATTTCACGTGCACGCCCTTGGCCTTACCGGCCGCCTCGCGAACGAGACCGATCTTGCGGCGCAGTTCGGGAACCCCGTTCTGCCCGAACCATTGGAAGGGAGTGTGCGCCTTGGGAACGAACCCGCCCACGCTCACCGTGACGCTGGCGCGATTGGTGTGCTTGCGACCGATCGCCACGCAACCCGCGGCGAGGTCGACGATCCCCCGGGTGTCGACGTCGGTCTCGGTGGGCAAACCGGTGAGGAAATAGAGCTTCATGCGCGACCAGCCCGACGAGAACGCCGAGTCGACCGCCCCGTACAGGTCTTCTTCGGTGATCAGCTTGTTGATGACCGTTCGCAATCTCCACGTGCCCGCCTCGGGCGCAAAGGTCAGACCGCTGCGGCGTCCGCTGGCGACCTGAGCCGCCAGGCCCACCGTGAACGCGTCCACCCGTAACGACGGGAGGCTCACCGTCGGGGCTCCGCAGGCGGTGGGGTCCGGAACCACGGACTTGACCACCGACTCGATGCCGCTGAAGTCGGCCGTGGACAACGAGGTCAGGCTCACCTCGTTGTAGCCGGTTCGCTGCAGGCCCTCGGTGATCATCGTGCGCACCTGTTCGGCCGGCCGTTCGCGGACCGGACGGGTGATCATGCCGGCCTGGCAGAAACGACATCCGCGCGTGCATCCGCGGAACACCTCGACCGCGAGGCGATCGTGCACCACCTCGGTGAGCGGCGCCAGCGGACGCTTCGGGTACTGCCACTGGCCGAGGTCGGCCACGGTGCGCTTGGTGACGGATTCGGGAACGTCGGCGAACCGCGGCGTCACGGAGACCACCCGCTCGCCGTCGTACACGACGTCGTAGAGCGACGGCACGTACACCCCGGCGACGTGCGAGAGTTCGCGCAACACCGCCTGACGCGAGCCCTCGGTGCGACCAGAGTTCTTCCAGGCCCGAACCACCTCGGTGATCTCTCCGATGACCTCCTCACCCTCGCCGAGGACGGCGCAATCGATGAAGTCGGCCATGGGCTCGGGGTTGAACGCGGCGTGACCGCCGATGATCACCAAGGGATCGTGCGGCCCTCGCTCGGCCGCCCGCACCGGCACCCCGGCCAGGTCGACCATGTTGAGCACGTTGGTGTACACCAGTTCGGCGGACAGGTTGAAGGCCAGGACGTCGAACTCGTCGGCCGCGCGGTGGGTGTCGACCGAGAACAACGGGATCCCCCGCTCGCGCATGAGGGCCTCGAGGTCGACCCACGGCGCGTACGTACGCTCGGCGACGGCGTCGGGGCGCTCATTCAGGATCTCGTAGAGGATCTGCAAGCCCTGATTGGGCAGGCCGACCTCGTACACATCGGGGTAAGCGAGCAACCAGGCCACCTTGGCCCGGTCATGTCGGGGCGACACTGCCCCGTCCTCGCACCCGATGTAGCGGGCTGGTTTGCGCACCCTCGCTAGGAGCGGTTCGAGCCGCGGCCAGAGGGATGACATGACGACCCGAGTGTACCGGCGGCCCGGCGAGCGAGCGGGTCCGGGCTGTGGAAAACCCCTACCGGAGGCGCCGCATGTGGACGCTCTCGACGAGGCCGATCATGATCGCGAAGGCGATGAGCGACGATCCGCCGTAACTGACGAAGGGCAGGGGCACCCCGGTGACCGGCATGATGCCCATGGTCATCCCGATGTTCTGAAAGACGTGCCAGAGCACGATCCCGAAGATCCCGGCGCACAGGTAGGCCCCGAACGTGTCCCGGGCGAGGTTCGCGACCCGCCAAATGCGGAACAGCATGAGGCCGAACAGTCCGATCACGAGTCCGCCGCCCAGCATCCCGAACTGCTCGGCCACCGCCGAGAAGATGAAGTCGCTCTGCTGCACCGGGATGAACTTGCCGTTGGTGAGCGGACCCTGCAGATACCCCTTGCCGAACCAGCCCCCCGTGGCCACGGCTCGCTTGGCGTACCGAACCTGGAACACGTATTGCTGGAGACTCTCTTCGGTGGAGTTCTGGTTGATGAAGGCCTCGATGCGCCGCAACTGGTACCGATCGACGATGCCGGCCACGATCGCCGCGGCGATGGTGGCCACGGTGAGCATCGAGATCAGCAACAAATAGCGCAACTTGGCTCCGGCCATCACGAGGACACAGATGGCACCGACGATCATCACGAAGGCCGATCCAAGGTCGGGCTGCACGATGATCAGGGCCACCGGCACGCCCACGATCACGAGTCCGTTGATGAACTGGCCGTAACTGATCGACGATTCCCGCGACTCGCTGTAGTAGGCGGCCAGTGCCACCAGCACCGCCGGCTTGGCGAACTCGGCCGGCTGGAAGGCGATCGGACCGAAGTCGAACGAGAGTCGCGCTCCCCCGCGAAGGGCGCCCGCCGAGAGCACGAGGAGCAGCGCGATCAAGGACACGCCGTACAAGAAGTAGGCGCGATCGTTCAACATCGTGTAGTCGAACGACATGACCACGGCGAGCACGATCGCCGAGATGATCAAGAAGACGACCTGACGGGTGGCGAACCAGTACGGATCACCGTCGATCTTCCAGAAGGTCGCGCTGTAGATCGAGAACGCCCCGATGATCGCGAGGATCACGACGCTCGTCAGAAGCGCCCAGTCGATGTTGCGCTGGGGTGAGCCCAGGCTCGAGCGGATGTTGCCGAGACCGCTGTCGGGACGGCGGCGCATGATCGGAAGGGCCATCAGTCCCGACCTCCGTAGGCCGCGCCGCCGAGACACCGCGTGCTCGGCAGTTTTCGCTCGGGGGCCGCGACCAACGAGTCGGTGTTGAGCGGATTGGAGGGGACGACCGGGTCCATCGTCGCCGCGCCGTCGAAGGCCATGAACATGCACTTCACCACCGGGGCGGCGGCCTTGGCGCCGTAACCGGCCTTCTCGAGATAGGCCGACACCACGATGGGCCGACTCGCGTCGGTGCTGAAGGCGGCGAACGCCGACGAGTCGTTCCAGGGCAGGCTGGCCGCACCCTGGGCGGTCCCGGTCTTGCCGGCGATCGGCAACTCGTCGTAGGGGTAACTCTTGAAGAGTCGTTCCCCGGTCGTGGCGTGGTACGAGCCGTTGTCGACTCCGGGACCGGTGATCACGCGCTTCAGACCGTTCACGATCGGATCGCGGATGTCACCGGGGATGTCGAGACTGCGGATGGTGTTCTTCAAACCGAGATTCAACACCACCTCGGACTGCGAGAGGTCGGCGAACCCGATCGCCGCCGAGTCCGGGGTGGCCGGGCTGAGCAGGGCCAGCGCGATCAAGGGGCGATTGACGTCGCCGCCGTTGGCGAGCGTGCCGTAGGCCTGGGCCACCTGCAACGGCGAAGCGGCCAGCAATCCCTGTCCCACCGAGAGCTGCACGTTGTCGCCGACGAGGTAGTTCGGACTCTCCCCCTCCATCAACACGCCGTCCTCGACCAGTTTGCGCTTGCTCTCCTTGTCCGGGACGCGACCGGCCGACTCGTACGGGAGGTCGATTCCCGTCTTGGAGCCGAAGCCGAACTTTCGCACCTCCTCCTGCAGGATCGGTTGTCCGCCACGCTCGGAGAAGATCTCCTCGCCGATCTTGTAGAAGAAGGTGTCGGTCGACACCGCGAGGGCGTCCTCCACGGTCACCGGGCCGTAGCGACAGGCGTAGTTGCCCCCGCCACACAACGCGTTTCGGTAGATGCACTTCACCACCTGGCAGGTCTCACGGTCGATGCTCACCAAGGTGTACGAGCCCTGGTCGTTGTAGCGATAGCTCGCGCCGCCGGGCAACTGTCCCGTCGCCAACGCCGCGTAGGCGACGAAGGGTTTGAAGCTCGACCCGAGGTTGTACTGACCCGAGATGGCGCGGTTCACGAGCAGCGACTGATCGGGGTCCTTGGTGTTCGGGAAGATCTGGGCGAACTTGTCGCCCGAGATGCCCGCGTTGAACCAACGGTTGTCGAAGGTCGGGTAACTCGCGAGGGCGAGCACCTCGCCGTTCGAGTAATCCATCATGACCACCGAACCGGCGGGGGCCTTGAGATTCGCGCAGTCCGGAAACTGGGGCTTGACCGGCTGGCGTTTTTCGTCCTTGGCCTGACACGCCGTGATGAACCGGTTGAGACGCAACTGGGTCTCGAGGGCCTGCTCGGCGAACTGTTGGTAGTCGAGATCGATCGCCAGTTGCAGATCGTTGCCCGGGGTCGGCTCGACGCGCTCGATCACGCGCAGGATCGCCCCGCGCGAGTCGACCTCGTAGCGGACGTATCCGGGCGTTCCGCGCAGGTACGGCTCGAAGATCTTCTCGACGCCGAATTGGCCGACGCGCTCGTTGAGGTCGTAGCCGAGGTCCTTGTATTGCGCGGAGTCACCCTTGGTGATCGCTCCGAGGTAGCCGACCACGTGGGCCGCCAACGGGGCGAAGGGGTACTCGCGTTTCCATTGGATGGTGGCGTCCACACCGGGGAAATCCTCGGAGCGTTCGAGCAGATACGCGACGGTGTCCTCGCTCACCCCTTCCTTCAGCGGCATGGGCAGCAGCGGGCTGTACTTGGATCCCGTGCGTTTCCCGGTCGAGCCGACGGGTCCGGCGTACCGGGTTTCCATGTCGTCGACGGACATGTCGAGCACGGGGGCCAACCGGGAGAACAATTCCGCGCGGTCGGCGTCGTCGTTCATGGCCTCCCACGCCACCGTCACCGTCACGATGCGCTCGTTGTCGGCCAGGATGCGACCCTCACGGTCGAAGATGCGTCCCCGCTCGGGCAACAACTTCACCGTTCGCGTCTTGTTCGACTGCACCTTCAATTCGAGGGCACTGGAGTCGACCACCTGCAGGAACCACATGCGCAGTCCGAGCGCCGTGAAGATCACCGTGGCCGCGACACCGAGCGCGACGAGGCGCGACGATCGACGGTCACCGGGCATGGACACAGCCTCGCACTCGGGGCCACGCCGCGGGCGTCACCGTCACAGGTACACCTCGGCCGGAGGCGCCAGACGCTGCTGGCGACGCACGGCCAGACACCACCGCATCACCGGCACGACCACGAAGCTCGCCGCGCCGTTGAACAACGCGACCACGAACATGACCTTCACGAGACGCGACGAGATCCAGCCCTCGACGCCGATCCAGTTCGCGATGATCGGTTGCACGAACACCGCCGCGGCGCTGAGCCCGGCACAGGTCACCGCGTTGAGCCAACGGGGGTTGGCGAGCGACTGCGAGAAGGCGAAACCGCCGACGAAACCGGCCAACCCGTACACCAATGCCGACAAACCCAAGGGAGACGTCAGCACGAAATCGAACATCACGCCCAACACGAATCCGGCCAGAGCACCGCCTTCGGGCCCGGCGGACACCCCCGCGCCGATCGACATGCACAACAAGAGCTGCATGACGATCCCGAACGGCGTGAGTTCGGCGAGCAGCGTCGTCTGCACGGCCAGTGCCGGCAGACCGACCATGAGCAGTCGGACGAACGGGCGATTGACGAGTTCGATCATCGACCCGACGCCACCGGTTGGTACAACAACACGCGCACGAAGTTCAGGGTCGACAGACGCGCGGTCAGTCGTACCTCGAGCACCGCGCCGGCGGTGCCCGTGCGTTCGACGATCTTGATCACGCGACCAACCACGATCCCCCGCGGCGCGAGGCTGCTCGAACCTCCCGAGGTGATGACGAGCGCGCCCACTCGGACCTCACCGAAACGGGCGTTCTGGTCGATGAACTCCACCACCGGGGACTTGTCACGTCCGCGACCCCGGAAGATGCCGGTCTCCACCGTGGGGAGCTCGTTGATGTCGATGGTCGTGGTCGGCGCCAGGGTCGACTCCGCGGGGGCGATCGTCGACACGGCCACGGTGGTCGTTCCGAGCGCCCCGAAGTCGACCCCACTCAGGTCGATCGTCGTGGTCGTGCTCGCCGGGACGCTCGTCGTGCTACCCGTCGCCACGCCGGTCGCCGCGGTCGTCGGGGTGGTCGGAACGGTCGTCGTGGTGGTCGACGAGGTCGTCGTCGTGGCGGGAACGGTCGTGGTCGTCGTGGTCGACGTGTCCTCGGGTTGATTGACGATCTGAACCGGGATCGCGTACTGCACGTCGCTGGCCAACATCACCACCGAACGGTTGGGGAACACCTGGGTCACCTTGCCCACCAGGCCGGCGGCGTTGACCACCGTCATTCCCACCTGCAGTCCCCGGTCCGAGCCCTGGTTGATCTCGACCGTCTGGGAATAGTTCGACGGCGAGCCCCCGATCACCTGGGCCGTCACCGACGAGACGTCGACCAGGTTGTCGATGCCGTTCAACGCCAGCAGTTCCTGGGCGTCGCGAACGATGGCCAGCGCGGCGATGAACGCACCCTCCTGCTGGTCGAGTTGGTCGCGCAGACGTTCGTTCTCGGCCTCCAAGTCGCCGTAGTTCGTCATGCCCCGCCACGCGTTCTGCACCGGTCGGGTGATCACCCGGGTGGCGTCCTCGATCGGGTGGAACACGTAGCCGAAGACGTCGCGCGCACCACCGATGACACCGTTGCCCTGTTGATCGAGCGTGATCAGCAAGATCGACGTCAGAGCCAGCAGGGCCACGGCCCGGCGACGGCTGACCGAGTAGATCGGCATCGACCGACCTCAGTCGCCACTCTGGGAGAGGAGCCCGCCCATCATCTCGATGTTCTCGAGCGCCCGCCCCGATCCGATCACCACGGAATACAGAGGATCCGGTGCGATGTTGATCGGCATACCGGTCTCGTGTGCGAGTCGCCGATCGATTCCGGCGAGCAACGCACCGCCACCCGTGATGGTGATTCCCTGATGCATGATGTCTGCCGCGAGTTCCGGAGGGGTCTTGTCGAGGGTGGTGCGCACGGCGTCGACGATCGCCGCCACCGGCTCGGCAATGGCTTCGCGGACCTGATCGGTCGACAGCGTGATCGTTCTGGGCAAACCGCTGATGAGGTCGCGTCCGCGAATCTCGGCCTTCATTTCCTCGGCGAACGGCCACGCCGAGCCCATCTGAATCTTGATGTCCTCGGCGGTGCGTTCACCGACGGCGAGGGAAAACTCTTTCTTGAGATACGACACGACGGCCTCATCGAGTTCGTCACCGGCGACGCGCAACGATTGAGCCGTCACGATTCCTCCGAGCGAGATGACCGCCACCTCCGTGGTGCCTCCCCCGATGTCGACGATCATGTTGCCACTCGGCTCGTGCACCGGAAGGTCGGCACCGATCGCGGCCGCCATCGGCTCCTCGATGATGTGCACCGGCTTGCGCGCACCGGCGTACTCGGCGGCATCCTGCACCGCGCGTTGCTCGACGCCGGTGATCCCTGACGGAACGCAAATCACCATACGGGGCCTGCTCCATCTGCTGGCATT
>JBJTFY010000176.1:0-7636 GCA_046093625.1 Actinomycetota bacterium | reverse complement strand
GGATGCGCCCCTGGTAGTCGGTCTGGTGGATGCGGTCGACGGGCGGGTGGGCCTGCGACACCGCGGCGCGCAAGGCCGTGTCGAGGGCGTTGACGGGTCCGTTCCCCGCGGCCGTGTGCACGTGACGCGTCGCGACGCCGCACGTGCAAACAGCCGAGGGGAACCGACCCCTCAACGCCAACGACACGGCCATGCGCGCCGCGGTGTCGCAGGCCCACCCGCTCGTCGACCGCATCCACCTGACCGACTACAAGGTGCGAATCCTCGACGGTGGCTCGGCGACCGGTGCCGTCACGCGGGTGCTCATCGACGCCACCGACGGCGAGCGCTCCTGGACCACCATCGGCGTCAGCGCCAACATCATCGAGGCGTCGTGGCGGGCCCTCGAGGAGTCGCTGGTGTTCGGACTCCTGCACGCCGAGGCCTGAGCGAATACGGTAGGGACGATGTCCGCACCAAAGCACGCCCCCACCCCGGTCCTCGACGCGGTCCGCACCTATTCGTCGCCCGACGTGGTGCCCGCGCCGTGGTCGAACGATCGCCCGACCGACATCGAGGGATTCCAGCCCGCGGGTGAGCGTCTGGGTTACCAAGGGCCCGATCAGGGGTATGGGCTCATGTTGGCCAATCGCCTCCGACATCGACTGCACCCGGGCGACGGCGTGTCGACCGACGACGCGATTCGGGGTTGTCTCAACATTGCGCTCAAGCGAGCGTCCTTGTTCGGTCGCGCCCCGGTGATTCACGATCTCACGATGGCGTTCACGATGTGGGGATTCTTCGAGCCGAATCCGCCCCACGACTTGGTCGTGAGGCGCACCGAGTTGTTCGAGGGGGTCGGCAGCGTTCACCACTCCAAGGAGGGACGCGCGATCGCCGATCTGGTACCCGATGCCACGTTGCGCATGACTCCGGCGGCGGTCGCGGCATCGTGGACGGCGGCCTGGCGCACCTTGACCGGCGCCTGAGATCTCCTCGACCGCGACGGGGTCGTAACCTGATCTCGTGACCGACTATCGCGCCCCTCTCGCCGACATCGACTTCGTGCTCAACCGCGTCTGCGGGCTCGACCGCATCCTGAAGCTCCCCGGGTCCCTCGACGTCGACACCTCGGTCGTTCGAGACCTGCTCGAGGAGGCGGCGCGATTCATGGAGGAGAAGATCGCGCCGCTCAACAAGGTGGGTGACCAGTTCGGGGTGCGTCTCAACGACGACCATTCCGTGACCACCGCTCCGGGTTTCGCCGAGGCCTACCTGCAGTACGTGGCGGCCGGTTGGGGGGCGGTCCCCTTCGACACCGGTTACGGCGGGGGCGGCTTTCCGTGGGTGGTGGGCATCGCCCTGCAGGAGATCCTGACCGCTTCCAACATGGCGTTCTCGATGTGTCCGCTGCTCACGCAAGGCGCGATCGACGCGATCATGCACCACGGCAGCGAGACGCAGAAGATGACCTACCTGCCCAAGATGATCACCGGCGAATGTTCTGGGACCATGAACCTCACCGAGCCCGACGCGGGGAGCGACGTCGGTGCGGTGCGCACGCGCGCCGTGCGGTCGGCCGACGGCTCGTACCGCATCACGGGCACCAAGATCTACATCTCGTTCGGCGAGCACGACATGGCCGACACCATCGTGCACTTGGTTCTGGCGCGCACCCCCGACGCGCCTCCCGGGACCAAAGGGATCTCGTGTTTCATCGTGCCCAAGTATCTCGTCGGTAACGACGGCCGCCTCGGCGCCAAGAACGACATCACGTGCGTGTCGGTCGAGCACAAGCTCGGCATTCACGCCAGCCCGACGTGCGTACTCTCTTTCGGCGACAACGGTGGCGCGGTCGGCTACCTCATCGGTGAGGAAAACCGCGGCATGCAGTACATGTTCACCATGATGAACCAAGCGCGCCTGTCGGTCGGATTGCAGGGTCTGGCACTCGGTGATCGGGCGTTCCAACAGGCACTCCAATACGCCAAGGACCGACGTCAGGGCCGGGCCCCCGGAGCCCCGGCCGGCGAATCCTCGCCGATCATCGACCATCCCGACGTGAAGCGCATGCTTCTCACGATCAAGACCACCTGCGAAGCCTTGCGGCGTCTCACCTACTGGAACGCCGCTTGCCTCGACGTCGCCAAGAGCCACCCCGACGCGGCCGAGCGCGAGTTCGCCGCCGATCTCGCGGCCTTGTTGACCCCGCTCTCGAAAGGGTGGGGCACCGACATGGCCGTCGAACTGACGGGAATCGCGGTGCAGATCCACGGCGGCATGGGGTTCGTCGAGGAGACGGGTGTCGCCCAGCACTATCGCGACGCGCGCATCACCACCATTTACGAGGGAACGAACGGCATCCAGGCGATCGACCTGGTGGGTCGCAAGCTGGGCCTGCAAGGTGGCGCCGTCGTGAAACGTCACCTCGATTCGATCGACTCCTTGATCGTCCGATTGGGCGAGCACCCCGAGATGGCGGGCTGTCGTTCGGCCTTGACCAAGACGCTGGCGGCGACGCGCGAAGCCACCACGTGGCTGGCCGAACACGGATCGAATCCACTCGACCTGCTGTCGGGTGCCACGCCGTACCTACGTCTCCTGAGCGTGTTGACCGGCGGTTTCCTGATGGCCGAGTCGGCCCTCATCGCCAAGGCGAACGCGACCGAACTCGGAGCCGAGGCGGTGGCCGAACGGGTGGCCTCGGCTCGGTTCTTCTGCGAGCAGTTGATGCCGGCGGTCGACGGTCTGGTGCCGGCCATCACGGGCGACTCGTCACTCGTGATGACGTCGATCTGATCGCGCGCGCTTCGAGCCCGCTTCGAAACTCAGGCGTCGAGAGCGTGGGCGCGTAACGCGTCGAGGTCGCAGAACTCGAGGGCCATCACGTGCGTGGCGGCCAACACCACCCGCGGTGCCGCGCCGGCTTCGAACGCCTCCTGCCACCGTGAGGCGCACAGACACCATTGATCCCCGGACTTCAAACCGGTGAACCCGTACTGGGGCATCGGGGTGCTGAGGTCGTTGCCGACCGACTTGCTGAAAGCGAGGAAGTCGTCGGTCATGATCGCGCACACCACGTGCACCCCGGGGTCGTCGCCGCGCGTCTCGCAACAGCCGTTGCGGTAATAGCCCGTGAGGGGGTCGAACGAACAGGGGACGAGCTCCCCGCCGAGCACGTTGCGTTGCATCAGTTGATCGCCACGTCGAAGAGCGAGCCGATCAGGTACGTCACGCCGCAGGCGACGATCAGGATCAGTACCTGACGCAGGCTGCTCCACCACACCTTTTTCTCGGCCGAACGCCCGATGATCGCCCCCACGAACGCCGCGGCCACCACACCGATGGCCACCGAGGCGAACTTCGCCCCGCTTCCGCTGCCGACGTACCAGGGCACCACGGGCAGCAGCGCGCCGAAGATGAAGCAGATCAACGACAACGCGGCCGCTTTCCAGGCCGACGGCAACACGCCGGGATCGACGCCCAACTCCTCACGCGCGTGCACGGCGAGGGCCGATTCGGGGCGACGCATCACGTCGGCGGCCGCGGCGGCGGCCCGCTCGGGTTCGATGCCGTGACTCTCGTAGATCTTGGCCAGTTCGAGGGTCTCGGCCGCGGTGTTGACGTTCAACTCGCGACGTTCGATGTCGATCTCACGGGTGATCAGTTCGTTCTGCGCCGACACCGAGACCCACTCACCGGCGGCCATGCTCGCGGCCCCGGCGATGGCCCCGGCGATGCCGGCGAGGCGAACCACGTTCGAGTCGACTCCGCTGCCGGCGAAACCGATCACGAGCGACACGTTCGACACCAACCCGTCGCTGATTCCGAACACCGCGGCACGGGCCAAACCTCCCGACACCGACCGATGTCCGGGGTGCTGCTCTCGGGGGACACTGAACGAGTGACGAGCCATGTCGGTGACGCTAGTGCGACGGGAGACGAGCGTTAGCGTACGAGGCGCATGACTGATGTCGCCCCGCCCCGTTTCCGGTTCGCCCCCTCACCCACGGGCTTCTTCCACGTCGGCGGCGCGCGCACGGCTCTGTACAACTGGGCCCTGGCGAAGCGACTCGGGGGCACGTTCGTGCTGCGCATCGAGGACACCGACGAGGCACGGAACAAGCCGGAGTGGACCCAGGGCATCATCGACGCGCTCGACTGGATCGGGGTGAAGCGCGACGATCCCACCTTCGAGGGCCCGTACTTCCAGAGCAACTACGCCGAGGAGCACGTGGCGGCGGCGTTGCGTCTCCACGCCGAGGGGCGCGCGTACTACTGCGATCTGACGCCAGAGCAGGTTCAGGAGCGGTCGAAGCAGAACAGCCGGCCGGGGTACGACGGCTACTCGCGCGATCGCGGACTCGAGGCCGCGCCCGGACGCGTGCTGCGGTTCCGGGTGCCCGACGGCACCACCGTGGTCGACGATCTCGTTCGTGGTCGGGTCGAGTTCGCCAACGACACCATCGAGGACTTCGTGTTGTTGAGCGGTAACGGAACGCCGATGTTCCTGCTCGCCAACGTGGTGGACGACGTGTCGATGCGGGTGAGTCACGTCGTGCGGGCCGAGGAGCACCTGCCCAACACCCCGAAACAGCAGATGCTCTGGGAGGCACTCGGGCACCGGCCGCCCGTGTGGGCCCACGTGCCGGTGCTGGTGAACGAGCAGCGCAAGAAACTGTCGAAGCGACGCGACAAGGTGGCGCTCGAGCAGTTCCGCGACGAGGGTTATCTGTCGACGGCGATGGTCAATTATCTGATGACCCTCGGTTGGGCGCCTCACGGAGACGACGAGATCGTTCCGTGGTCGCGCATCGAATCCGAGTTCCGTTTGGAGGACGTCAACCATTCGCCGGCGTTCTTCGACCTCAAGAAGCTCGCGGGCTTCAACGGCGAGTACATCCGTGCGATGACGCTCGACGAGTTCGTCGCGGCGTGCGAACCATTTCTCACCGGCGACGTCCCCTGGTCGAGCGACAAGTTCGATGACGCGACCTTCCGCGCGATCGCGCCCCTCGCACAAACACGCATGGTCACGATGGACGAGATCGTCGCGTTGGTGGATTTCCTCTTCCTCGACGAGCCGCTGATCGACGACTCCGCGTGGACCAAGACGTTCGCTGGCGACGAGGCACGATTGATGCTCGACGACGCGATCGACGCATACGGCACGATCGATCAGTGGTCGGCCGAAACCCTCAAGAGCGCCCTCGAAGTCGCCGGCGCCGCGCGCGGTTTGAAGTTGGGCAAGGCGCAGGCGCCGGTTCGCGTGGCGGTCACCGGTCGCACGGTCGGACCGCCGTTGTTCGAAGCGCTCGAGTTGCTCGGTCACGATCGCACCATGGCGCGGTTGCGCGCGGCCGCGGAGCGTGCCCGCTGAACCTCGCACCATCGGACGACGCGGCGCGAGCCGACGACACACCCGTCGAGGTGCGTCGGTTCGCGACGTGGCGCGCCCGCCGTCTGCGACCACCCCGATGGTGGCGGGCGGGGGGGCTGCGACGGGTGCTCGGCCTGGTGACGTGCGTGCTGTTGGTGGTAATCGCCTATCTGGTCGTGTCGCTGGCCCAAGAGTGGTGGACAGGTCGCCAGCACTACGGCGGGCGCGCCGACGCGATCGTGGTGATGGGTGCGGCCCAGTACGACGGTCGCCCGTCGGCCCAGTTGCGAGCGCGACTCGACCATGTGGTCGAGTTGTGGAACGCCGGTGCCGCGCCGGTGGTGATCGTGACCGGGGGCAACCAGCCCGGTGACCGATTCACCGAAGCGTCGACGTCGGCCGCCTACTTGGAGGAGTTCGGAGTGCCGGAGAACGCGATCCTCCTCGAGGACACCGGTCGGACGTCGTGGGAGTCGATGCAGAACGTGGTGGAGGTGGCCGCGGAGCACGGCATCGGCTCGGTGATCCTGGTGAGCGACCCGTTCCACAGCTTGCGCATCAAGTTGATGGCGGAGGAGTTGGGTCTGCGGGCCTTCACCTCGTCGACCTCGACGAGTCCGGTGCGCGGTTGGTCGGCGTTCGTCGAACACCTGAAAGAGACCGGCGGGGTGGCCCTGGGCCGGATCGTGGGCTTCGACGCCGTGGAATCCCTGACTGGCTAGGTGGCGGTCGTCGGCTTCACCACTACACTTTCGGTGCTCCAGAGCGGTGCTCTGTGGGGAGTGGTGTAACTGGCAACACAGCAGATTCTGGTTCTGTTATTCAGGGTTCGATTCCTTGCTCCCCAGCCAAATTTCCTGCGATGACGGAGTCCCGCCACCGGACTAGTTTCCTGTTTCGCCGACGTTCGGCGAGAGGGGACATCATGGACCGCCGTCATTTCCTGCGCATGAGCATTCTGGCCACCTCGGCCAGTGCCGCGGTTCCGTCCGCCGTGTTCGCGTCGCCTTCGGGTCGTCGTGACGTGGCGGTTCCCGGCGACGGTCCGTACGGGCCGTTGTCGGAGACTCCGGATGCGAACGGTCTGTTGTTGCCCGCCGGGTTCACGTCGCGCATCGTCGCGATCGGCGGCGATCCCGTGGGCGACACCACGTTCAACTGGCACCCGTTCCCCGATGGTGCCGCCACGTTCGACGATGGTGAGGGCGGTTACTACTACGTCTGCAACAGCGAGGTCTTCGAGTTCATGGCGCCGGCCTCCGGTGGAGTGTCGGCTATTCACTTCGGTGCCGATGGCGAGATCCTCGACGCCTATCGCATCCTCGAGGGCAGCAATTCCAACTGCGCCGGTGGCCCGACGCCGTGGGGCACCTGGTTGAGCGGCGAGGAGAACTTCGCCGGAACGGGTCGGATCTGGGAGTGCGATCCGACGGGCGCCAAAGAGGCCGTGGCGCACACGGCCATGGGACTGTGGGCGCACGAGGCCGCCGCGGTGGACCCCGTGAACAAGACCGTCTACATGACCGAAGACAACGGCGCGGGTCGCTTCTATCGATTCACGCCCTCCGCGTATCCCGACCTGTCGGCGGGTGTTCTGGAAGCCTGCATCGTCGACGCCGACGGCGCCGTGACGTGGGGAGTGGTGTCGGACCCGTCGGGTGCGACGACCCCCACGCGCGAGCAGGTTCCTGGCGCGACCATCTTTCCCGGCAACGAGGGTTGTTGGTACCACGAGGGCAAGGTGTTCTTCACCAGCAAGGTTGATCACTCGGTTCATGAGATCGACATCGCCACTCAGAAGTACTCATTGGTGTGGAAGGGCGACCCGGACGGACTGGGGACCGAAGGCGCGGTGCTGTCGCACGTCGACAACATCACCGTGGACGCGGGCTCGGGCGATCTCATCGTCGCCGAAGACGGTGGCAACATGGAGTTGTGCATCATCACGCCCGACGGTGTGGTGGCGCCGTTCGTTCGGGTGGTGGGTGCCGGTCACGAGTTGTCGGAAATGACCGGTCCGGTGTTCAGCCCGAATCGTGATCGCTTGTATTTCTCCTCGCAACGCGGGCCGAGCACGCGCGACCTTGCCGAGATCATCCCGGGTTTCGCGGCGATCGATACGATCGGTGCCGTCGGTGCACGGGCTGGTGTCACCTTCGAGATCACCGGACCGTTCCGTGGTGCCGTGGTTCCCGAGGTGGTGACGACCGACGCGCCGACGTCGGTGCCGGCCCCCACGACCACGTTGGCGCTGGTCGCTCCGTCCGAGGGCACCGA
>JBJTFY010000175.1:0-7868 GCA_046093625.1 Actinomycetota bacterium | reverse complement strand
GAGGGCTTCGTCGGCTCCGTCGGGGCCGGGTCGACGGACCACGCGGAAGGGGTTCCACTTGCTCTGCACGGCGAAGGCGTGCTTGCCGTTGCACCCCGTTCCGACGATGGCGTGGTCTCCGGGTCGCAACCCGGTGGTGTTCACGTAGGCGGATTGCCACTTCCCGATCACCCACGGGTCGATGACTCGCGGGTCACCCATGAGGTTGTCGGCGTCGAGCAGGTGGAGTCGACGTGTCGCCACGGCGGGCGAGGCGGCGTATCTACGGGTCGTCGTGGGTCGGGCGAACGTGGTGGTCGTGGTGTTCTTCATGGCGATCCTTTCGTCGGGTGGGTGACGTACTGGAGAACGACCCCAACCCCCCGTGGTGTGCGCCCGCGCACATTCGGCGGTCCGGCGGTCGTTCGGAATCCCATGACCGACACGAAAATCGACGTTTTCTACTGCCCGGAGTTCTCGATCGACGGCGGGTTCGCCACCGTCGGCAAGTCCGCCGTACTGGCCCGGGACCTTCGGGAGCGCCCGATCCCGGGCGTCGAGTTGCGCCCTCCGGCGCCGATCGAGATCGACGCCATCACCCGGGTGCACGATCGCGGGTACGTCGACGCCGTCCTGGCCGGTCGGCGCGGGCAGTTCACCGAACACGGCGAGGCGTTCGTGGAATCGGTGTTGGCGAGCACGGCCGGTGTGGTGCGGGCGGTCGAATCGGCCATGGCGTCGGGGGGCGCCGCGGGGTCCCTGTCGAGCGGGTTGCACCACGCGCGCTTCGATTCCGACTCCGGCTACTGCACGTTCAACGGACTCGTGGTGGCGGCGATGCGGGCCCGCGAACTCGGGGCGCAAAGGGTCGTGGTGATCGACTTCGACGCCCATTGCGGTGGGGGAACGGCGAGTCTCATCGGGAGGTTGCGCGAACAAGGAGTGGACGGAATCGAGCAGGTCGACGTCTCGGTGTCGTCCTTCGACAACTACCCGCGCCGACCCTGGGCGCATTGCGTCGTCGTGTCCGGCGACGGGTACCTCGCCGCGATCGACGAGGCTCTCGACTCGATCGTCGACCCGGCGACCATCGACGTCGTCATCTACAACGCCGGCATGGATCCGCACGAGCGCGCCGGGGGAGCGGCCGGTGTCGACGAGCGGGTGATCCGTGAACGTGAGTCGCGGGTGTTCTCGTGGGCGGCGGGGAACGGATCACCGATCGCGTGGGTTCTGGCGGGCGGCTACCCGTCGGGAGGTTTCGACGTGACCGCGGTGGCGAACCTCCACCGCATCACGATCGAAGAAGCCGCGCGAGTCGCGACGAGTCAGCCGAAGTCGACGACGACCGCGGCGTCGGCCACCGACTGACGCTTGATGCGCGAGGTGACGGCACTCGACCACGTGAGCAGTCGGAACTGGATCGCGTACGTCGCCCGCATCGCGACGTTCACCGGTTCGCAATCGGCGCCCGTGACCACGCGGGCCGTCGCCTCGATGACCGGTGAACCCGGCGCGACCCGCCCCTTGTAGTCGCATTTCTGGAGGGTGACGCGCGGGTTGTTGCGCAGGCGCTTCACCTTGGCCGAGTCGCCTCCGGTGGTGAAGCAGGCCTGGCCGTTTCCGAACGGGGCGATCCACACCGCGGTACCGACGGCGCTTCCGTCGCGCTTGAAGGTGGTGAAGAGGACGTAACGCTCGTTGGCGATGGCGGGTGAGGGCATGGGCAGAATCTAGTTGCGGCGGCGCTCAACGTTCGTCGCGGTACCGGCGGATGTTCGCCTTCTTGCCCCGAATCGACGCGTGTTTCATCGAGCGCAAGATGTTGTCGACCTCGTCGCTCGGCACCTCGACGATCGAGAACTGGTCGCTCACCTTGATGTCGCCGATGTCGCGTCCCGAGATGCCGCTCTCGTTCGCGATCGCACCGACCAGATCTTGTGGGCGGATGCCGGCCTTGCGACCGAGCCCGACGTACAACTTGCCCATGGCCGGCCCGCCACGGCCGCGCCCACCGCGTTCGAAGCGACCTCCGCGGTCGGGACGCTCGTCGCGACCGAATCGACTGCTGCGGTCGTTGCGCTCGGAGCGGTCGAATCGATCGCGGGGATCGCGGCGGTCGCGTTGTTCGCGCGGTTGCGACAAGTCGGGGATATCCACCTCGTCCATCGTCGACTGTTCGGCGTTGTGGGCCAGCTTGATCGCGGCCAGGGCGACGCGTTCGACGTCGAACTCTCCGACGAGTTCGGACAACACGCTCTCGAAGTGTTCGAGACCCTCGGTGGCCAACGCCTCGCGCAAGGTCTCGGTGGTCAGTTCCATCTGGCGGGCCCGCAACGCGTCGACCGAGGGCACCTTGTCGAACGGGATCTTCTGCTTGGTCAAACGCTCGATGTTCTGCAACTGACGCTGTTCGCGCGGCTCGGCGAGCGTGATGGCGACGCCGGCGCGACCGGCCCGGCCGACGCGACCGATGCGGTGGACGTACGACTCGGGTGCCGACGGCACGTCGAAGTTGACGACGTGGGTGAGGTGGTCGATGTCGAGGCCTCGCGCGGCCACATCGGTGGCGATCAACAGGTCGGCGGTGCCGGCGCGCACCCGACCCATCACCCGGTCGCGTTGCTCCTGGTCCATGCCGCCGTGCAACGCCTCGGCGCGGTAACCGCGTCCGTTGAGGGTCTCGGTGAGCTGGTCCACTTCGCCGCGGGTGCGGCAGAAGACGATGGCGGCCTCGGGGGCCTCGATGTCGAGGATGCGCCCGAGGGCGGCGGCCTTGTGGTGACGTGGCACGAGGTAGGCCCGCTGTTCGACGAGAGGCGAGGTACCCGACTCGGTGGAGGACCGCTCGATCGTGACGCGCACCGGCTCGTGTTGGTGTTTGCGCGCGATGGCACCGATGCGCGGGGGCATGGTGGCCGAGAAGAGCACCGTCTGCCGCTTCTTCGGTGTGGCGTCGAGGATCGCCTCGAGGTCCTCGGCGAACCCCATGTCGAGCATCTCGTCGGCCTCGTCGAGGACCACCATCGCGATGCCGTCGAGTTGCAGGGTGTTCTTCTTGATGTGGTCGAGGGCGCGACCGGGGGTGGCGACCACCACGTGGCAACCGCGACGAAGGGCGTCGATCTGGCGGCCGATGGGTTGGCCGCCGTAGATCGGCACGCACCGCGCGTGCAGGTCGTGGCCGTACTTGTAGACGGCCTCGGACACCTGCATCGCCAACTCCCGCGTGGGAACGCGCACCCGGGCCACCGGCGACGGGCGCGGGTCGTGCTCGTCGAGCAACTGCAGGATCGGCAGCGCGAACGCCGCGGTCTTGCCCGTGCCGGTGGCGGCCTGGCCCAACAAGTCGCGTCCGGCGACGAGGTGGGGGATGGCCTCGCGTTGAATCGGCGTCGGCTCCTCGTATCCGAGGCCCGAGAGGGCCTTCAAGAGTTCGGGCCTCAGACCCAGATCGGCGAAGCCGGATTCTGCGCTGCTTTCGTTTTCCATGAGCGCTTCTCCTGCTCCGTGCGACTTAGGAGCCTACGGCATCATGCGTCCCATTGGTCGCGGATGCGGCGGACCTTCTCGCGAGCCTTGCCGAGGTTGATCGACGCACGCTCGCGCCGAATCTTCATGCGTTCGGCCGCTTCGGTGACGGTGTACCCCTCGACGTCGACGAGCCAGAACACCTGCCGCTGCAACGGCTCGAGTTCCGTGATCAAGGCTTGCAACAACATCTGGTTCTCGGAGACCTCCTCCACGTCGACTCCGCAGTCGATCTTGTCGATGTGGCTCGGTCCCTTCTTCGGGGTGTTGTCGCCGTCCTCGAACTCGTACAACGGCACCTGGTGCACGGGAGCGAAACCCGTGGGTCCCCACATCTCCTCGTCGAGGTAGTTCATGTGCATCCGCGGGTCCTCCGCACCGGCGACGAAGGGCAGAGCCGGTGTCTGACGGTGCTGGGCGCGGAAGAACTCGATCGTCCGCTGGCGGAGGGCCACGCTCGCGATGGCGGCCGGGCTGTAGTCCACGATCAACTTGGGGCGCCGCAGCAACCACTCGCAGAAGTACTGGACGATGTCGTGGGTCTCGGCGACCCGCACCTCACCGATCAGGATCATGCGGCTCAATCGTCGCTCGAGGATCTTGATCAGTTCCTCGAAGTATTCGTCGTTGGTCATCGGGTGTCCTTTCGCGGGGTGATTGGTGGTGTCGGTGTGCTGGATGGTGTTGGCGGCGGTGCCCTTTCTGTGAGGGGGTCGCAGGACCCCGGTGTTTTGTCGATGGAATTCTTCGAATGACTGCGACGGGTCGTGACGACGTCGCGCAGACGTCACACGGCGCGGCGAACGCGCTGCAGGGCGTCGATCATCTCGTCGAAGCCCCGACGGCTGACGGTGCGGAATCGCACCAGTTGCACGCTGGTCTTGGTGTCGAGCAACGTACGGAAGGCGACCTCGAACACCAGCGGACTCGGGAACCCGTACAGGCCCGACGAGATGGCCGGAGCGACCAGGCGTGTGTGCCCCGACTGATCGGCCGCGTGAAGCACCGAACGCCACGTGCGGGCCAACTCTTCGACCTTGGCCGCGTCGTCGCGCTCGTCGCCCGAATCGTGCCACCGCGGACCGTGCGCGTGGATCACGGCCTCGAACCCGAGGCTCGCACCACGCCCGGCACCGGTGACGACCGCCGCTCCGACCTCGAGTGGCAGTCGATTCTCGGCGTCGAGTCGCTGACGTTCCTTTTCGAGTTCGTCGACCCCGCAGGCTTCCCAGATGCGCGCCGACGCGCCTCCGCCGGGGGTGACCGAGGAATTCGAGGAGTTCACGATGGCCCCGGAGAAGCGTTCGGCGATGTCGGCCAACTCGATCTCGACTTTCACCAGGCCCGTGGGCTGGGGAACCGAGACTGCGTCGACCGGCGCGATGTGCGTCTGCACCACTCGCGCCAGCTCGCGCACCGCTTCGCCCGTCGGAGCGGGTCCGGTGCCGTGCAGCGTGAGTCCACGTCGGAAGGTGATCGACCACGTGTCCTCGATCACCGGAACCACCGCGGGCTCGCTCGCCGACACGACGATCTCGTCGCGATACTCGAACGGCGTCTCGACCGCGTTGAGTTCCGTGAAGAGCATCTTGCGCGTCGAGATGTCGTCGTTGGGTGACGAGCGCACGCTCTCGCGGGCGTCGCGACCGCCGAGGTCGGCGATGGTCTTGCCCGCGTCGAGTTCACGCTTGTTGTCGACGAGCGCTTGCACGTCACGGGGGGTGAAGACGCGCTGGTTGCCGTTGTGGTGCAGCGCGCGCTGCACCCCGTCGGGCAACTTGCTCACCATCAGTCCCTTCGTGAACAGGCCACGCTGAACGTAGAAACGCACGGCGCGCACGGAGATCTCGCCGATCCCGGCCTCGCGCCCCATGGTGTTGGCGCGCGCGACCAGTTCCTCGATGTCGAAGTAGTCGAGCTCGTCGTCGGTCATCGGACGTCCCGTGGTCAGCGCGATGTCCGGGTGTACCCGGACATCGCCTTTCGGGCCTTGCCCAACTCTCGTTGGGCCCACTCACGCTTGAACCCGAGCATCGACGCCACTTCGGTGACCTTGTATTGGAGTCCCTCCACCAAGATGAAGATCGAACGCTGTTGGGGGGTCAGCGTCAACAACGCCTCCTCCAACTTCTGGTGGTCGATGAACTCCTCCACCAGGTCTCCCTTGGCGGCGATGACGTCACCAAGGGTCACGGTGTCGTCGTCGTCGTTCTGGGCGACGATGTGGTCGAGATACCAAATCGCATTGTGGACTTTCTTCTCACGATGGTCGTAACCACCCTGGGGAAGACCACGGGCTTCCTTGCGGAAGAAGTCGACTGCCCGCTGGTTGACCGCAGCGGCCGCCAGTGCCCGAGGGGCATAGCGTTCACGGAGATCAGGACGACTCCACGCCCACAGGCTGATGTACTGTACGAAGTCGTCCATGTCTTGCAGACGAAGCCCGGGTACCCGACCCGCCATACGCCTCACGGTGAGCTCGAACTCCCGGAAGAAGTCCGTGATCTCCGTGGCCGACATGCTCGCTCCGGCGGACGTCTTGCGCGCCGGCTTCTTGTTGTTCTGGTTGCTGCTCATGTTTTCTGGTCCTTTCTCCGTCTGGTTCGTGATGAGCTCGTTGTTCTGTCGGCTGTTGCCGCGTTGGTGTCTGTTCGTGGTGCCGGTGGTTCTCCTTGTGTGATCCGCGGGATCCTCTCCCGCGTGAGTTCGGTGCGTCGCGTGGGGTCGGAACCCCACATCTCGAACCTTAGTCGCCCCGCATACTACCTGTCAAGCCTTTTGTTGCAACCTGCATCGTAACATTGTGCAAGATCGGCGTGTCATCTATTTCGGTGCACATGCAGTATAGCACACGATCTTTCTCAGAACGAAATAGGTACATCGGCCCTGCTCAGAGGGCCCGTTTTCACGGAGTTTTTTTGCCCCCGGGCAAAAGTCCTGCTCAGAGGGCTTGAGCGTGCCACAGCATGACCGCGCAAAGAACCCCGCGAGCCGTCCAGGCGACCGTACGGGGCCAGTTGGTCGTCACCAGTCGTCGACCGACCTGATCGTCGGGCTGGTCGGCCATCCGGGCGTGCAGGGGGACCGACAACAACACCGTGCTCCCGAGCGCCACGGCCAGCAGTGCCCCGTTCACCAGGGGCATCCAGATCGCGATGCTGTCGGGCCGCCAGACCACCAAGGCCAGGGTGCTCAGGCCCTCGACGGCCATGGGCAGTCCGACCACCTGGGCCGTGCGCCGTTGGTGCTCGAGCGCCACGGGGCGAGCTCGTTCGGTCCCGATGAGGGCCAACAACGGGTAGTGCACCCGCTGGACGAACCAGATCAACCCGACCATGGCCCAGGTGGCCACGGCGTTCAGGAGCACCAGCAGTGATTCGACATCGTTTTGGTCCACGGGGCACGGTATGTCGCAATCCTTCGTGTCTTCACATCGAGGAACGGCGAGACTGACCCCATGCGCCCGGTGTTCTGCCTCCGACTCGACGGCCCGGCGTGGCCGGCGTCGCAGCGGGCCACGATGCGCGACATCACCTTGGCCTGGCTCGAGAGCGAATACCCCGCCGACGAGCGCGAGGCCGGCTTGTCGATCCGCATCGACGACGAGGACGCCGAGCGTTGGTGGCGTTGCACGATCGACCGACCGGTGGGAGACGGGGCCGTGTCGGGCACCACCGTCACCCTGGCGCACTCCGAGAGCGGGACCACGCTCGAGATCAGATGCACGGTCACGCCCGGGGGTCGACGAGTGTCGCCCCACCCGCCCACGGTTCCGTTGGCGTCGTTGCGCGTGTTGGCGCGCACGATCGTCGCCAAATGCGCGGTGTACGACGCCGGCATGAAGTTGCGTCCCGACGTGTCGAGCATCGATCGCACCGAGGGCGCGGAGGCGATCGCGGCTTTCTGTGACGCCCCGAGTCGCGTGTTACCGGTGGTCATCGAAACCGTCCCCGACGGTTCGCGTCCGGTGTTCGACGTCGCTCGCCTCGCACTCACCCTCACCGGTCTGGCCCACGTCGTCCAGATCCACGGAGACGCGGCAGCGGCGGCGTTCAATCGGCTCTACGGGCGCTCGTTGCTCGTGCGCCAAGGGCTCACGATCGTGTGGCCGTCGCGGGCCGGTGACGCCACGTCGAACGGGCAGGGGCTGGCGGCCGATGCCGGTGCACGCGAACGCACCCGAACGGTGAACCTCATCACCGAGGCGGCCGCCATCAGTCTGGCCCCGTTGCGCGCACCGCTGTTCCGTCGGCGAGCGACGGAGGTCGTCGAGTCGGTGGAGTCGTTGGTTCAGTCCGTGCCCGACAAACCGACGCGCGTCCCCGAACCCGAGCCGACGCTCGATCCGACGGCCGATC
>JBJTFY010000174.1:0-4030 GCA_046093625.1 Actinomycetota bacterium | reverse complement strand
GGGTGGAATCATCGGCGGGCGGGGTCGTCAGCGCGGCAACGATGGCGTCCAGTTCGCTCGCATCGATGGTGCCGGCGTCGACGAGCGACTGCAACTCCTCGCGAAGGTGCGCCGCGAACTCGGCCGGGTCGCCGTGACGTCCACCGTGATGTTGACCCTCGACCTCTCCGGCCTCTCCACCAATCGACGATGCCGGGGCATCGGTCGCATTGTCGTCCTCGGTGCCCGTTGCCGAGATGCCCACCGGGGACTTCGCGCTCGCGCCACCGGGCAGGTTCATCAGCAGACCGGCGCCGGCGCCGGCGACCAGTCCCGCGGTCACTCCGATGACCGCCAACTTCTTGCTCGTGTACTTCGGTGCCTTCATGGTTTCTTCTCCTTGATCGTCCGAGTGTCCTTCACCCGTGTGATCACAGATTGCGGCTCTCAGGTGAGAAGCAAAGCCGAGTCAGGTGAGAAGAGGGTGAGAAAGCGCCGTGTGGCCTCGAACAACCGCCTGATCAGGGGTTTCCCGCCACCACGGGCAAGGAGAATCCCACTTCGGCTCCCCCGTCGGGACGATTTCGGGCGAAAACCGTGCCGCCGTGTGCGGCCGCGAACTCGGCCACGATCGACAACCCGAGCCCCGAACCGGGCAACGTGCGCGAACTCACCGCGCGATGGAATCGGTCGAACACGTGCGCGAGGTCATCGTCGGGAATGCCCGGGCCACGATCGGCCACCGTCACGGTTCCAGCCACGATCGTCACCTCGATCGCTTCGTCGGACTGATCGAACTTCACGTCGTTGTCGACGAGATTCGACAACGCCCGTTCGAACAAAGCCGGACGGACCATCACGATCGAATCATCCGATTCGATCGTGATCGGACGCGTCGTCCGACGTCGTGCGCGCTCGACGACGTTGCGCGCCGCGTCGCTCGCGCGCAGAGGCTCGGGAAGATCGTTCGAGTGGCGATCGGCGGCCACCGCCACCACTTCTTCGACGAGCGACGATAGCTCCGACGTGTCCCGATCGATGTCGGCGAGAACCTGCGCGCGCATCGTCGCGTCCATGTCGGCGTGACGCCGCAACACGTCGAGGTTCGTGCGCAGACTCGTGAGCGGCGTGCGCAACTCGTGTCCGGCGTCCTCGACGAGGCGTTGCTGTTGTTCCTTCGATCGCGCGAGCGCCGCCAGCATCTCGCCGAACGATCGCCCGAGTCGGCCCGCCTCGTCGCCCCCCGTCACCGGGACGTCGAACTCGAGTCGTCCGGTGGCGGCCACGTTCTCGGCGGCGATCGAGAGTCGACGCAGTCTCGAGGTGACCCGAACCGCGATGAGCCAGCCGACCAGGGCGGCCACCATCGCCACCAATGTCGACAACAACACCGCACGGATGCGCAGATCGTCCAGCACGTTCTCGGTTTCGGAGAGATCGCGACCCACACGCACGACACCGATGGGCGTGGCGAAGGAGCGAAGGCGATATTCCGAGCCGTCGGCCGCTCGTTCGGTCGACAGCCGCGGCGTGCCGTCGCCGCCCACGAGCGCGACCACCGCGTCGGTCACCGGAAGCTCGACCCCCTCGGTCGCGGCCACCACAGCGCCCGACGGATCGACCAACTGCACGACGAATTGCTCGATTCCGAGCGGCCGCTCGGGGATGGAAAGACGCAGGTTGTCGAACGAACCGGGTCGGTCACCGCGACCACCACCTCGTCGATCGAGGAAGCCGTTGGTCGCGTTCACCAGCGATCGATCGATCTCGGTCATCAATCGCGACTGTGTCGACTGGTAGGACAACAAACCGACGACACCGGTGCCGAGAGCCGCGATGAGCGCGAGCGCGAGCGTCAACTTCCAGCGCAGACTCATGACGGCGAGACCCGGGCCGTGTAGCCCACCCCGCGAACCGTGTGGATCAGGCGCGCGTGCCCGTCGGTGTCGATCTTGCGACGGATGTATCCGATGTACACCGCGAGGTTCTTCGACTCGGGTCCGAAGTCGTAACCCCAGATGCGGTCGTAGATGGTGGAGTGATCGAGCACGATCCCACTGTTGCGCACGAGCAACTCGAGCAGGTCGAACTCCGTCTTGGACAGTTCGATCTCGTCGACGCCCCGGAAGACCCGCCGCGCCGCGGTGTCGATGCGCAGGTCGTCGAGCACGAGGTCGTCCCGGCCGGCTTCGTCGATCGCGGGAGCAGTACGACGCAACAAAGCGCGCAAACGGGCCAGCAACTCCTCGAGCGCGAACGGTTTCGGGAGGTAGTCGTCGGCCCCGGCGTCGAGGCCCTGCACGCGATCGTTGGTCTCGGTGCGCGCGGTGAGCATCAGGATCGGCAAGCGGTTCTTCTCCGCGCGCAGTACTCGGCACACGGTGAGCCCGTCGATGACCGGCATCATGACGTCGAGAATCAACGCGTCGGGTCGGTCGACTCCGATCATCTCGAGGGCCTTGGCCCCGTCACTCGCCGACGAGACCGTGTACCCCTCGAGACTCAACGCGCGCACGAGGCTCTCGCGCACGGCCTTGTCGTCGTCGACCACGATCACCCGACTCGCGATGGTGTTCGTCATGGGCAAAGTCTGCCCGATGCGAGGTAAGAGCGGGGTGAGAAGGCCCGAGTCGGTACCGTGAACGGGTGCCTTCGACGGTTCCCGACCGCATCCTGCGAACGTTCGCTCTCCTCGGCCTGACCATCGTCGTCGGTGCGGTGTCGGGACTCGGTTCGTGGGCGCTCTTCGAAGCGCTCGACCACGCGACGAGAACCCGTCTGGATCACGCGTGGCTCGTCTGGTTGCTGCCGCTGGCCGCCGGGTCCCTCGGCCTCGCGTACTGGCGATTCGGCGGTGCGGCCACCAAGGGCACCTCGCTCGTCATCGCGCACGCCAACGGCGCGCACCACGACGACGTTCCCGTTCGCATGGCGCCGATGATCTTCGCCGCCACCTTCGTCGCACAGTTGACCGGCGCCTCGGTCGGACGCGAGGGCGCGGCCCTGCAGATCGGTGGCTCGCTCACGACGTTTCTCGCCAAGCCGTTGCGTTTGAACGACGACGACCGTCGATCGCTCACCACCGCGGCCGTCGCCGGGGCGTTCGGCGGAGCGTTCGGCGTGCCCGTGGCCGGGGCGATCTTCGGCATCGAGGTGCAACGGACGGGACGCCTCCGGTACGAACGACTGTTGATCGCCCTCGTCGCGTCGTTCACCGCCGACTTCGTGGTCGAAGGACTCGGTCGGTCCACGCCGCTGGTCGCCCTGACCGCGGACCTCGACTGGTGGGTCGCGGCTCGTCTCGTGGTCGTCGGGATCGCCGCCGGCCTGGCGGCGCGGGTGTTCATCGAGATCATCACGCGCGTGCGCGCGCTGGTGTCCCGCGTCGTCTCCTTCGAGCCGTTGCGGCCGGTGGTCGGGGCCGTCGCGACCCTGATCCTGATGCTCGTGGTCGGACGCGACTACCTCGGGCTGTCCTTGCCACTCGTCGAACGGGCGCTCTCCGGCGAGGTGGCCGACTGGTGGGACCCCGTGCTCAAGATCGTCTTCACCGCGGTCGCTCTCGGGTGCGCGATTCCCGGTGGCGAGGTGACGCCGCTGTTCGTGGTGGGGGCCACGTTGGGTTCGGTCCTGTCGGCTCCACTCGGACTGCCACCGACGATCGCCGCCGCCGCCTGTTTGGCGGCGGTGTTCGGCGCCGCTTCCAACACCCCGATCGCCTGCGCCGTTCTCGCCGTGGAGTTGTTCGGCGGTGCGATGGCGGGACCCGCCGCGATCGTCGGCATCGTGGCTTACGTCGTCTCTCCACGACGGGGTATTTACTCCGGTCAGGCCGAGGGCGCTACCAAAGCCCTTCGTGATCCAGGCCGCCCGGCCAACGGAGAATCACCACCTCGCGCATGAAGTCCGGTGGATTGTCGCGCAACCACGCGGCGATCTCGTCGTCACGGTCGGACGTGAGACACAGTCGTCGGCGGGCCGAGGCGACCAAGGCCGTCGGATCGTCGGCGTGGCGCGCCATCGCGGGGCGGGGAACCTCGATCACCTCCGG
>JBJTFY010000173.1:0-6363 GCA_046093625.1 Actinomycetota bacterium | reverse complement strand
GTGCGCGTCTCCCACTCGGGATTCGAATCGAGTTCGCAGTCGTGCGGCGCCTCGCCGAGGTCGATGGGCGTCCAAGTGCCGTCGCGGTGCATGACGCGCAACCGTGGCTGTGCGCGGTACCACTCGTGGACGACGAGGTGGGTGGCGAAACAGTCGACGCGGGTGATGCGACGGCCGGTCTCGGCCGCGATCAGCGGGCTCCACGCCGCGGGGTCGTTCTCAGGCGCCTCCATCACGCGGAAGTCGACGGCATTGAGGTTCGTGAGCACCACGAAGCGGTCGCCCCAGTGGTCGAGGTGGTACTCGACGTCGTCGCGGCGAGGAGTCACCACCGTCGGTGCGCGGGTGGGGTCGTCGGCGGGGATCAGGAGCGTCTCGCTCGACGTCTTGGAGTCGGAGTCGATGATGATCCAACGGCCGCTCCTCGTCAGGTCGACGCCGACGTAGAAACGTTCGTCGGGCTCGTGGAACACCCGCACGTCGTTGCGATGGTCGTCGCCGACCCGGTGGCGCCAGACGGTGCTCGGTCGCTCCTGCTCGTCGTAGGTCACGTAGAAGAGGTGGCGCGAGTCGGCGCTCCAGGCCGTTCCGGCCCACGAGGTGTCGGGGATGCGATCGTCGAGATCGACCCCGGTGTCGAGGTCGCGCACGCGCATCGTGAAGTGTTCGCCACCGTCGACGTCGAGGCTCCAAGCGAGGCGGCGCCCGTCCGGACTCACGTCGAAGACGCCCAACGAGAAGTAGTCGTGGCCGACCGCCTCGTGGTTTTCGTCGAGCAGGATCGATTCGTCGTCGAGCACCGGGTCGAGCAGGCGCTCGCGATCGCGATGACGACAGTGGATGGGGTAGTGGCGACCCTCCTCGGTGCGCGTGACGTACCACCAGCCGTCCTTGCGGGTGGGCACCGACTGATCGGTCTCCTGGATGCGCGACTTGATCTCGTCGAAGAGCTCGTCCACCAGTCCTTGGTGAGCCGCGAACCACTCGTCGGCGTGGGCGTTCTCGGCGTGCAGGTGGGCGACGGTGTCGGGGTCGTCGCGGTCGCTCAGCCAGTGGTAGTCGTCGACCCGGTCGCCCGTGAGTCGGTGGTGCACGTGGGGGACACGCTTGGGTGACGGCGCGCTCATCGTGTCGAGGGTACGACCGTTCGCGCCCAACCGGTGTGTCATGTGTTGGGGGTCCGCCTCGGCACGAGGTGGAGCGGTGGCGTTAGCGTCTCGCCTCGTGCGGGTGTGGATCGATCAGGATTTGTGCACGGGCGACGGCTTGTGCCTCGACCACTGTCCCGACGTCTTCGTGCAACTGGAGGACGGCATCGCCTACGTGGCCGAGGCCGGTCGGGCTCTGAACGACCCGGGCGGATCGGGCAGCCTCGCCTGGGTCCCGCTCAAGAACTATCAAGCGGTGGTCGACGCCGCCGAGGCCTGTCCGGGGGAGTGCATCTTCATCGAGATGCCCGCGGTGGCTGCCGGCGAGTTGCGCGCCAGCGCCTGAACGAGAGCGCCGGAACGAATTCGTCTCCCGACCAGCCGATTCACCCGGGTCAATTGTTACTATGGCCGTAGTGGAAATTCGGCCCCACCCCCGGGGCCGGCGTCGCGACAGCCGGGAGTCACGGTGACCTCATTCGATCTCGACCTCAGCAAGTACTCGCTCGGTTGGAGCGACGACGTCGAGTACGCCTTCAAGCCCGAGAAGGGTCTGAGCAAGGCCGTCGTCGACCAGATCTCGTGGTGGAAGGGCGAGCCCAAGTGGATGACGCAGTTCCGCGAGCGCAGCCTGCGCCTCTTCGAGAAGAAGCCCATGGCGCCGTGGTTCGCGCAGAACATGCCCGACATCGACTTCCAGGACATCTTCTACTACCTGCGTCCGGCCACCGATCAGGTGGACGACTGGGACGATCTGCCCGAGCAGATGAAGGCGACCTACGAGAAGTTGGGAATCCCCGAGGCCGAGCGCAAGTACCTCGCCGGCGTGACCGCACAGTACGAATCGGAAGTCGTCTTCCACCGCAACCGCGAGGATCTCGAAGCACAGGGAATCCTGTTCTGCGACATGGACACCGCGTTGCGCGAGTACCCCGAACTGGTGAAGAAGTACTTCGGCACCGTCATCCCGCCCGGTGACAACAAGTTCTCGGCGCTCAACAGCGCGGTGTGGTCGGGTGGCTCGTTCATCTACGTGCCGCCCGGAGTGGAGTGCGAGATGCCGTTGCAGGCGTACTTCCGCATCAACAGCGAGAACGCCGGACAGTTCGAGCGCACGCTCATCATCGCCGACGAGGGTTCGAAGGTGCACTACATCGAAGGCTGTTCGGCGCCGGTGTACACCAACGACTCGCTGCACAGCGCGGTGGTCGAGATCGTCGTGAAGCCCAGCGCCCGCGTCACCTACACCACCATCCAGAACTGGTCGCCCAACGTGTACAACCTCGTCACCAAGCGCGACCGCGTCGAGGCCGAGGGCCACATGGAGTGGATCGACGGCAACATCGGTTCCAAGCTGACCATGAAGTACCCGAGCGTGTACCTGGTGGGCCCCAAGGCCACCGGCGAGGTGCTGAGCGTCGCCTACGCGGGCGCGGGTCAGCACCAGGACGCCGGCGCCAAAATGGTGCACGCGGCCCCCGAGACCACGTCGAAGATCGTGTCGAAATCGATCAGCAAGGACGGTGGCATCACCACCTATCGCGGGCTGGTGCGTGTCGACGAGGGCGCCTACGGCTGCAAGAGCCACGTGCAGTGCGACGCACTGATCCTCGACGAGAGCAGCGAGAGCCGCACGCTTCCCTACATGGAAGTGGGCGAGAAGGACGCCCAGATCGGTCACGAGGCCACGGTGTCCAAGATCGCCGACGAGCAGTTGTTCTACCTCCAGAGTCGTGGCCTCTCGCAGGAACAGGCGATGGGCATGATCGTGAACGGTTTCATCGAGCCCGTCACCCGCACTCTGCCCATGGAGTACGCGGTGGAGTGGAGTCGACTGATCGAGCTCCAGATGGAGGGCTCGGTCGGCTGATCGCCGACCCGACCCACGCTCTCCCCAGAACTAGATTCGCGTCATGCCGATGCGTCAGGACTGCCGCAACTTCGAGAGTCGCACGTACGCCAACGGTGACACGGTGCGCAAGTGCAACCTCGACCTGGCTCCCGACGCACCGTGGCGTTGTCCCGAGAACTGCACGGGCTTCGCCCCGCGCATGGACGCCGGTTGGAGTTACGGAACCATGGTGACTCCACCCACGCCGGTCGAGCCGCCGGGCCTCGACGACGGGTCGGCCGCCGCGGTGCTCGACGAGGCCGAGGACATCATCAACTCGATCGGCGCCCAGGTGATGGCCGAGGTGGCCTCGGAGCGAGCCGAGCCCCGCGGGCTGCGCCGATTCTTCCGCCGCCGTCGCCCGTGACGCCCGCCGCTCAGGGTGAATTTCCCCTATCCCGGTAGTACTATTTCGTCGTGCCCGTGCTCACCCCCGACACGGCGCGCAGTTCGTCGAGCACCTGGCCCAAGGTGCGCGCGGCCGCTCTCGAGCGGGCCACTGCGTTGCCCTTTCCGACCGCCGACGAGGAGATCTGGCGTTACAGCCGTATCGCCGAACTCGACGTGAACCGGTTCAGCCCGGTCGCCGTCGAATCGACGATCACCGGCGGTGACGAGTCGGTGTCGGTGACCCGCGTGCCCGCCAGTGCGGCCACGGTCGACTCGTCCATGACGACGTTGTTCGACGATGCGCGTGGCAACGACCTATTCAGCGAACTCAACCTTGCCCACATGGACGTGATCGTGGTCAAGGTGGCCCGCAACACGGTGGCGTCGCGTCCCGTCGTCATCACCCACACCGCCGACGTCGACGGCACGATGTGCTTCCCGCGGCTCGTCATCGACGCCGCCGAGAACAGCGAAGTCACGGTCGTCGAACGCTTCGTCAGTGCCGACGGGGTGCGGTCACTGGTCGTGCCGGTGCTCGACGCGCGCACCGGCCAAGCGGCCCGGGTGCGCTATCTCGGCATCAACGAGTTGGGCACCGATTCCTGGATGATCGGTCAGCACCAGTCGGTCGGCCAACGAGATTCGGACACCTTGCTGGCCACCGTCGCGCTCGGTGGCGACTACGCCCGCGTCAGCACGTCGGCGCGCCTCGAGGGACAGGGCGGCAACACCCGGCAGGTGGCGCTCTACTTCGCCGGTGGCACGCAGATGCACGACTTCCGTACCCTGCAAGAGCACGCCGCGCCGCGCACCACCAGCGACCTGTTGTTCAAGGGCGCCGTTCAGGACACGGCCAAGAGCGTCTACACCGGCCTGATCAAGATCCACAAGAACGCCAAGGGATCCGCGGCTTTCCAGACCAATCGCAACCTCACGCTGTCGCACGGTGCGTGGGCCGAAAGCGTGCCCAATCTCGACATCGAGACGAACGACGTGAAGTGCAGCCACGCTTCCACGGTCGGACCCATCGACGAGGACCAGTTGTTCTACCTCGAGAGCCGTGGCGTGAACCCCGACGTGGCCCAGCGACTGGTGGTGCTCGGCTTCTTCGACGAGGTGCTGGCGCAGTTGCCGGTGGGCGATCTGGCCGCACCGTTGCGTCGGCAGGTCGCGGCCAAACTTTCGATCGAGGGTGCGTCATGACCGTGGTGGCCCGCTTCGACGACCTGACGCCGGGAACCGCGACGAAAGTCGTCGTGGACGGGGTCTCCGTGGCCCTGGTGCGCATCGGTGACGACGTGTACGCCATCGGCGACACCTGCAGTCACGCCAACGTGTCGTTGAGCGACGGAGAGGTGTGGTGCGACGAGAAGCAGATCGAGTGCCCGCGGCACAGCAGTGCCTTCAGCCTTGAATCCGGCGTGCCCGCCACGTTGCCGGCCACGCAACCGGTGCCGGTGTTCGAGGTCTCCGTCGTCGACGGTGACGTCGTGGTGGGGGCTCGGCGATGACGACCCTCGAGATCAGCGGCCTGCACGCCTCGGTGGGCGACAAGCAGATCCTCCACGGCGTCGATCTCACCATCTCCTCGGGTGAGGTGCACGCGGTGATGGGCCCGAACGGTGCGGGCAAGAGCACGCTGTCGGCCGTCGTCATGGGCAAGTCGGGCTACACCGTGACCGCGGGTTCGATCCGTCTCGACGGCCGGGAGATGTTGGGTCTGCCCACGTGGCAGCGCGCCGCCGCCGGTCTGCATCTGGTGATGCAGTATCCGACCGAGGTGCCCGGCGTGCTGCTGAACGACGTGTTGTCGGAGGCCCTGAAGGGTCGGGGACGCCAAGACGAGGTCGGTCGTCTCGACGCGATGTTGCGCACCGAGGCCGCCCGCATCAATTTCGACGAGAAGTTCCTCGACCGTCCGCTGAACGTCGACCTGTCGGGTGGCGAGAAGAAGCGCAACGAGACCCTGCAGATGTCGGTGCTGCGTCCCCGAATCGCGATCCTCGACGAACTCGACTCGGGTCTCGACGTCGACGCACTGCGGGATTGCGCCCGCCGGGTGATGGACGCCACGCGCGAGGACGACCTCGGGGCGCTCGTGTTCACGCACTACCGCCGGCTCCTCGAGGAGTTGCGCCCGAGCCGGGTGCACATCCTGGTCAAGGGCCGCATCGTCGAGAGCGGCGGCCCCGAGTTGGCCGACGTGCTCGAGCGCGACGGCTACGAGGCGTTCAAGAACGCCTGACCGAACGGATCAGGCGACGAAGGGGGAGCGGGTCCAGAGCTCGCCGGTGTCGTTCGTGCCGCTCAACTTGGTGGGTGCGGTCAGCGACACCACGTCGATGCGCCCGAGTCCGCGCAGGTCGACGGGCTCGTGGTTGTTCTCGACGACGCCGTCGGGCAATTGACGAATGTCGGCCCGGGCCATGAGCACCTCGTTGTGATCGGCGACGTCGCAGAGTCGCGACGCCTGGTTGACCGAGGTGCCGATGTAATCCTCGCCCTGGAACATGAGCACCTCGCCGGTGGCCAGTCCGACGCGCACCGTGAGCGGCTGGCACACCTCCTCGCAACTCTTCTGCAGGTCGAGGGCGAAACGGATGGCCTTGTCCTGCTCGACCGAGACGATCATGCAGCCGTCGCCAAGCCATTTGTCGACGCGGATGCCCCACGTGGCCGCCACGTCGCGCACCTCGGCTCGGAAGCGGGTCAGGATGTTGCCGGCCGCCACGTCGCCGTGGGCCGCCGTGTACATGGTGAAACCCGACAGGTCCACGAAGACGAAGGTGCGGTCGACTTTCATGTCGGGGTCAGGCTACCCCCTTGCCCGGGCCGACATTCGTCAATTGCCCGACGGCGTCGTCGAGAACAACCACGAGCCCGTCGACCTGCGCGGACTCGGGCGCATCGACGTGGTGTCGCTGACCGCACCCA
>JBJTFY010000172.1:0-4286 GCA_046093625.1 Actinomycetota bacterium | reverse complement strand
GAGTTCGTCAGAGTGCTCAAGATGAGCATGTGACCTTCACCTTGGAACGCGGCGATTCTCGGCACCGCACCCTGGCGACGGTGGCTCGAGAGACGACGGAAGGCGAAGCGATGACCGACATCCGACTCGACGATCCGTTCGCCCTCGAGGTCACCGAGGCTCCCGCCCCAGAAGGCTCGGTCGACGGTCCGGGACCGGGCCGGGCGTCCCGAACGATCCGTCGCCTGGCGATCCTCGCCTTCGCGTTCTCGATGGGTTCGATCGCGTTCAACTCAGTGGTGGCACCGATCATCCACGAGCGTTCGTCGCGAATGCTCGCCGAACGACTGGAGTCCGACCTGCTCGACGGTGTCGCGCCGGTATCCAACCCGATCGAAGTCGGGACCCCCGTCGCATTCGTGGACGTACCGCGGGCCGACATTCGCACGGTCGTCGTCGAGGGCACCTATTCCGAACAGCTGGCCGTGGCCCCCGGACACCTGATCGGATCGGCCTTGCCGGGTCAACCGGGGGTCGCGGCGATTCTCGGTCGGAGCGTCACCCACGGTGCGGAGTTCGCCCATCTCGACCGCCTAGGGGTCGGAGATGACGTTTCCGTGACCACCGGCCAGGGCACCCACGTGTATTCGGTGGTCGACGTCACCCGACGAGCGGCCGACGATCTCGCGGCGTTCCATGGTGAAGGTCACATGCTCATCTTGAGCACTCTGACGAACTCGTCGGAGCGACTGGTGGTGCGGGCCGTCCTGACATCGACCGTGTTCCCCGCCGGGGAGCCGTCTAACCACGTGACCTCGGTGGACGAACTCGGGGCTCGCGGAAGCAATTCGGCGTGGTCCTCGTTCGCTCGTTGGCTCCTTCTCGGTGCGATCGTGGTCGTGGCCGTTCCGTGGGTGCGGCGTCGTCTCGGGCCGCGGGTCGCCTGGATGATCTGTGCCCCGATCGTTGCCTGGGTCGTCGTCGGAGCCTGGTCGGCGCTCGCCCTGACCGGCTCCGCGGCACGTTGACCCTCCGTCAGCGCGTTCCCAACAGAACAGACACTGTTCACCTCGCGGAAAGTTTCCCCTGACTGGTCGTTCACGTTGATCGTTCAGCATGAACGAGTCGAAATCGTTCGACTTTCACTCATAGGAGACAGACGTGAAGAAGCTGCTCGGTTCAGCAGTGAGCATCGCATCGGTGTTGGCACTGTGTGCGTTGCCCTCCCAAGTACACGCCGGTGCCGACACGAGCCAAGGAGACATTCTCGGCATCGCGGGGTCGGACACCACGACGTTCGTGATGGAGGCCCTGGCGGCCGCCCACAACACCAACTCGCGATACAACCCCGACAAGGACCGCGCGGTGAACATCCCGCCGTTGCTCGCCGCGAACCCGAGCGTCGAGAACGGAGAGAGCGTCGCGACGTCGGCGAACAAGGCGTGGCTCGCCGCGGCCCGCTCGACCTGGCCCGGCGGCCTCGTTCTTCCCGCCGACAACGACTGCAAGGTGAATCTGGTCTTCGGCGGCTACGGCTCGCGTGACAGCAACAACGACGGAGACTCCGCGGACGGAACGGTGACCGCTGGTCTGGCGGTCGAGGGCGGCACGCTCGCCACCGCCGATCTGAACAACGACACCGACACCAGCGACGTCGGCGAGACCTGGTACCTCGGCATCGTGCCCCCGAACGGGTCGGGCAACGGACGCAGCGCGGTCACCGGATCGGCGATCAACGGTGTCACCTACAACGGAGCGAACGGACCCGGTGCCACGGCGGCTTCGGCGTGTCTCGACATCGCCCGCTCGTCGTCGCGGTCGACCGACACGAAGTTGGAGGGCTGGGCCTTCGCACTCGACGCGATCGACTGGACCTACTTCAGCGGCAACGACCACGGCGTCGCCCAGACCGGTCTCACCAAGACCCAGCTGGGCAAGATCTACTCCTGTTACACGGGTACCCGCGTCGACCCGAACTCGAGTGGCACGCCCGATCAGGTCGGCGATCGCATCCCCGGATATCCCGAGTACAGCCTGTGGGGCGACGTCACGGGATCCGCGACCGACACTGATCCGATCAAGGCATATCGAGTGCAGCTCGGCTCGGGCACCGGAACCGACGTGGCGACGACTCTCATCGGTAAGGCCTCGAACAACGACAGCGACTTCCTCGCGAACTGCGACGGCTTCGGAGGTGTCGACCGTGACGGCAACGTCGCGACGAGCTTCCCGGGATTCGTTCAGGTGCAGGAACACGACTGCCGAAACGTCTCCGACGCCAACAAGCCCGATGCCATCTGCTTCTACGGCTACAGCCGCTGGGTGATCCAAGCCAAGGCTCTCGAGACGGACAAGCGCAACGGAGCAGTGTTCGGCAAGTTCGCCAACACCGGAGACTTGAAGCGACCGTCGTTCAGCAGCATCAACGAGACGACCGCAAAATTCGAAGGTAGCCGTTACGTCTACAACTACGTGGGTCTCACGTCGACCACCGGCACCATCTATCCGCGCATCGAGGACTCCCGTCGATTCGTGGGAGTCTCGCTCCAGCCGTCCGCCTGCACCACGAACGCAACGGGTACCGTACCGAACCAGGTGGTCTCGGAGGTCACGGCCAGCGCGGACTGCAACTTCGATGGTGACACCACCGACACGAACGTCGCGGTGGGCGGAGTGCCCGGTTTCGTGTGCGGCGACCTCAACGCACGCAAGATCATCGCGGCCTACGGACTCAAGCCGTTGCCGTTGGCCCAGACCGACGCCGTCATCGGTGGGTATGGACAGTCCTACTGCCGCCTGAACAAGGCCCTCTGATCCGTCAGTTCGAACATCATCCCCAAGGAGGACTGATGAAGAAGAGTCTCGCTTACCTCATCCTGAGCGGTGTGGTGGCATCTTTCGGAGTGGGTGCGGCGGGATCCGCGCCCGCCTCGGCGGCCACGGTCGCCAACGCCGCGCGGATCGTTCTCGACACCAGTGGCGGCGACCCCAACGGCGGAGCCGGTGAAGCCGGCGTCGGTGACGCCGGCGGCGTTTCGACGACTCTCACCTCTGGTGGGACTCGTTGGACGGCGTTCGAGTCGCTGTCGAGTGACCTCGTCACCGGAGACACGAACGGCGCATCCGACGTCTTCGTCACCGACGGGACCACGGTGACGCGCCTCAGCGTGTCCGAGAGTGGTGCTCAAGGTGGCTCGGGGTTGAACAGTTACGACCCGGACATCTGCTCGACCGGCCGCAAGGTGGCCTTCGTGACCGAAAACGAGTTCGATGCCTCTGACGCCAACGGTGCGCCCGACGTGTACGTGATTGACCGCGATGCCGATGCCGACGGAACGTTCGACGAGTTCTCCCAGGCTGGAGCGGTCACGGTGAGCGTCGTCAGTGTCTCGTACGACTCCGACCTCGGTGAAAGCGTCCCGGCGAGCAACGGTGCGTACTCACCCAAGTTCAGCAGCGACTGCACCAAGGTTGCCTTCGTGACCGACGAGTACTTCAGCGCCGACGACCTGAACTTCGCGCCGGACGTCTACATGAACACCCTCGGTAGTTCGGCCACGCCGGCTGTTTGGGTGAGCACGTTCGCCTCCGGTGGGGCCGACGGCGGGGGCTACCTCCCGGCGGTCAGCTCGGACGGCACCAAGGTCGCCTTCGTGACCGACGCTCTCGACGTCGTCAGTTCGTCGGGCACGGTTGGAGGACTCGTGGTGAGCACGGTCGGTTCGACCTCGGTGACGTCGGCCGCGTACGCCAGCGTGAAGCCCAACGGTTCGGCTTCGACGTCCGCACTGGTCGACACCGAGTACGCCCCGGCGATCTCGTCCGATGGCAGGTGCGTGGCGTTCAAGGCGAATTCGGGTTTCGACTTGTTGGCCGGAAACACCGGCCCGGCCGAGGGCGTGTACTTGTGGGACAACCGGGGAACGAGCCCCGTGGTGACCTTGGTCAGCAAGATCACCACCGGCCAAGCGGCCACCTCGGCCACGGCCCCGCGTATCACGGCTGACTGCCGGTTCATCGCCTACGAGTCGAACGACGACTTCATCTCGGCGAACGACAGCAACAACAAACTCGACGTGTTTCTGTACGACACGGTGATGCGTACAACCCAACTGATTTCGTCGAATGCCGCCGGCAACGCCGCGGACGCGAACAGTTCGTTGGCGGACCTGGACTACAACGCCACCACGGGTCAGGGTGTGGTGTTGGTGGCCTCGGGCGCCAGCAACATCCGGGGCGCCAGTGGCGGGGGCGCGGACATCGACCTCTTCAGCGTGCCCTTCACGGCGTCCTCGTCGTCCTTTTCG
>JBJTFY010000171.1:0-2048 GCA_046093625.1 Actinomycetota bacterium | reverse complement strand
GGGCCCGCCCGGGGATGTCGTACTCCGTGAGGACAGTCGAGAAGCTGCCGAAGCTCGCGGTCTCGAGCGCGTCGACCCCGACGTCGAGGAACGCCGAGTGCATGCTGCGGATCACGTCGGGGCGAGTGAGGCAGAGCATCTCGTTGCAGCCCTCGAGCGCCGGGCCACCGAAGTCGTCGGGACCGAGGTCGAGTCCTTGCACGAAGGTGCCGAACGCGCCGTCGAAGACGATGACGCGCTCGTTCACCGCATCGAGGTAGGGCTGACGGGCCATCGACGAAACGCTACCCGTGCGCCCGATGTCACCGAAGGCTCATCGTCCGATGTGACCGGATATTGGAGCCGAACCTCTCGTCATGCGTCACACCGTTGTAGCGTCTGCTTCGTGAGCAAGGTGCGCGTGTACACCAGAGAGGGAGACGACGGCACCACCGGCTTGTTCTATGGCGGCCGGGTTCCCAAGGACAGCCAGTTGCCGCGCGCCTACGGATCGGTCGACGAGGCGCAGGCGATCATCGGCATGGCCCGCGCGGAATCCGGAGCCGGTTCCGAACTCGAGGGACTCCTGATCCCGATCATGCGCGACCTCTGGGTGTTGATGGCCGAACTGGCCACGCTGCCCGAGAACCGGTCGAAGCTCGAGCCCGGCGTGACGAGCGTCGAGCCGGGAATGGTCGATCGCCTCGAGAAGATCATCGACGAGCTCGACACCCGATTCGACCGCCCCACCGAATTCGTGGTCCCCGGGGGAAACCGAGTGTCGGGTTGGCTCGACGTCGCGCGCACGGTCGTTCGGCGCGCCGAGCGTCACGCCTTGTCGGCCGCGCCGCCGCCGTCGCACGTCGTTCCGTACTTGAACCGCCTCTCCGACCTGCTCTGGACCATGGCGCGTTGGCAAGAGGGTGAGTCGCTTCCGGTGCGGCGCGTCTGACCGCTTCGCTCGGCACTCGTCGGCGAGCGGGGCGTAACATGGGCGAATGCCCAACAACATCAGCGTCGAGTCCGCCCGTTCCGTTCCCAAGAACGTCGACGTGATCGGGGTGCCCGTGGGCACCAACGGTCCGGTCCCGCGGCAACTGGGTCTCTCGCGGGCCGCGTTGTCGACACACGGTTTCGACGGCAAGGTCGGACAGACCCTGACCGTCCCCTCGTCGTCGGGTCCGACCGTGATCGCGGTGGGCATCGGCGATCCGCGCAAGGCCACCATGGCCTCGGTGCGTCGGTCGGCGGCGGCACTGGCGCGCAGTGCGTCGCGTCGGTCGTCGGTGGCCACGAGCCTGGTCGACGCCGTGACGCTCGACGCCCGTTCGGCCGCCCAGGCCGCCGTCGAAGGGTTGGTGCTCGCCAGTTACCGCTACAACGACCTGAAGTCCGGGGTCGACGCGCCCAAGGTCGCGTTCACCCTCGTCGCGTCGGGAGCGCGGGCCAAGGGTTGTGACGCCGGCATCGAGCGCGGTCGCGCCACGTCGTCGGCCGCATGGACGGCGCGCGACCTCGCCAACACGCCACCGGCCCACCTGACCGCTCGGATGCTCGCCGACAGGGCCGTCGCATTGGCGGCTGAATCGGGTCTCGACGTCGAGGTGTTCGACAACGACAAGTTGGCGGTCATGGGTTGCGGAGGACTTCTCGGCGTGAACCGCGGTTCCACCGAACCCGCCCGCATGGTGAAGTTGACCTACGTCCCGTCGGGAGTGCCGAGCGGGCACCTCGTGATGGTCGGCAAGGGGATCACCTACGACTCGGGCGGTATCAGCCTGAAGCCGAGCGACGCGATGCACGCGAACATGAAGATGGACATGTCGGGCGCCGCGGCCGTGTTGTCGGCCATGAGCGCCTTGAAAGCGCTGCGCTGCCGGGCCAAGGTCACCGGATTCCTGATGTGCACCGACAACCGACCGTCGGGAAGCGCATTGGCGATGGGCGACGTGATCCCGTTCCGCAACGGCAAGACCGCCGAGATCCACAACACCGACGCCGAAGGACGATTGGTGCTGGCCGACGGCTCGTCGGACTTGGCGGCTGCACCCTTCACTTGTTCGATGAAG
>JBJTFY010000170.1:0-2881 GCA_046093625.1 Actinomycetota bacterium | reverse complement strand
GAGGCGATGTTCACGATCGCACCGCGCTCACCATCGTTCAAGGGCTCGGTGGTGCTCATGGCCGTGGCCGCGAGACGGATGCAGTCGAACGTTCCGATCAGGTTGATCGCGATGACCTTCTTGTACGCGTCGAGGTTGGCTGCCGAATCGTACGAGCCGTCGCGGCCCACCGTGCGCTGCGCCCAACCGATGCCCGCCGAGTTCACCAACACCCGCAACGGGCCCATGCTCTTGGCCATCTCGACCGCGTTGATGATGTCGTCGGTCTTGGTGACGTCGACCTTGCAGAACGCCCCGCCGATCTCGGTGGCGATGGCCTCGCCCTTGTCGGCCTGAAGATCGGCGACCACGACCTTGGCTCCCTTGGCGGCCAGAAGACGGGCGGTGGCGGCTCCGATTCCCGATGCTCCACCAGTGACGATTGCGCTTGCTCCGTTGATGTCCATGCCCTCAGGCTAGACAGCGCCTCGCACCGATGCCCCATCCGACCCACCCGCGAACGGGTCCACACTTCACTTGCCCGGCACCGAACCGATCCCGCGTCGGGTGTCGCTCACCCGAACCGGTGTCATGCCCGTGAAGCCCCGACTGGCCCCGAACCAGCCGTTGACGTCGACGATCACGTCGGCCTCGCCGTACAACATCACGCAGACCTTGCCGTCGGCTGACACTCGGGCAATGACGGCGTTCGGCACCGTCTGACCGGAGGTGAAGTTCAACGACGACGCGTCGGGCACCGAGCCGCACGGGTACACCGTCACGTACCCACCGAAGGCATTGGCACGACTGCCGGTGACGGTCACGTTCATCGACACCGCATCGACGCCGGTGGTCGGTATGCCGGCCAACCCGAGAACGGGCACCGCGAGAGGTGTGCCGCCACCGTCGATCGCCCCCACCTTGGCGCGGGGGACGCCCACACCACTGCGGGTGTCGGCGATTCGTTGCGGCGTGACCTTGGTGAAACTCCCCCCGGCCGTGAACCAACCGTTCACGTCGGCGATCAGGTCGGCCCGCCCACGCACGTGGAAGCAAACATCCCCGGTGGCCGACATCGGCACCACGACCGCGTTCGGCACGCTCACGTTGGCACCGAAATTGAGACTCGAAACGTCCGGCAACGCGACATCGCACGGGTAGACGGTGACGAATCCACCGAACTTGTCGACCGACGTTCCGGTGGCGGTGAGATTCAACGAGATGGCGCTCACGCCCGACGTCGGAATTCCGTTCACACCGGCGAATCGCACCGTCAACGGAGGCGCCGAGCCGTCGAGTGCGCCGACCTTCGACTGCGGAGCGCCCACTCCATGTCGGGTGTCGAGCAATCGGTACGGAGTCATCGGAGTGAAACCGGCCCCGGAGGTGAGCCACGAGCTCACGTCGACGATCACGTGGGCCGCGGCGTTGGAAGACACGCAGATGAGTCCGGTCGAATCCACCTGCGACACGACCGCATTGGCGACCGTCTGACGCGCCGTGAAGTTGAGGCTCGACGCGTCGGGCTTGGCGGCTCCGCACGGCCACACGGTGAGATAGCCCTCACCGGCGGGGTCGACCACGGTGAAGTTCATGCCGACACCGGTGACGCCCGACTGCGGCGCACCAGTGGTCTCGAGGATCGGGATGCGCAGGTCGACTCCGGGTGACACCTTCACGACCCACTGCGGTGAGCCGGGTCGACCGCCGGCCAACTCGATCGCGCGATCGCGCAACCACAAGGCGAATTCGGCCTGTCCGGTCGTGGTGAGATGCACGTCGTCGGAGTACCAGCGGTCCTTGGCCCCTCCCCAACTCGCACCATCCCAGTCGAGCACGCGCAACTGGGGCCACCGCGTCGCCGCGGCACGGATGGCCCGATTGCCCGCGGCATACGTCGCCGTGCTTCCGGTCTTGCGGCGTTCGGCCATCGTGACCCAACCGACGACGCGCACGCCCTTGGCCACGAGCGCCTGCATCACTTGATCGATCTCGCCGCCGAGATTCGACTGGTTGTCGTTGTACCCCAACTCGACGATCGCGACGTCGGGGGTACCGCTCAGGTTGCGCGCCACCGTCACTCCGTCGGCGGTGGCGGGCGGGCACGAGCCGACCGTGCAGCGGTTCGACTCGGTGTTGAACGTCGACGTGTTGAAGACCGAGTTCAAGACGGTGGGCAGCTCTCCGGAGCCGTTCGAGGTCGCCACCGAGGCTCCGACCGAATCGGAGATGAACACGAAGTCGTCGCTCGAGGCGAAGTCGCGGTTGACGAGCCTCACGGAGATCGATTCGGAGGGCAGGTCGTAGGCGCTGCGCAGCCACGCGGCGGTCTTGGTCACCGACTGCGACCCGTTGTAGATGCGCAACCGCACGGCCCAAGCCGGCGTGCTGCCGTAGGTTCCCCTGGTCGACAACGAGGGGTCGACCTCGGTCTCGATGCGGGTGATCTTGGCCAGTCCGGCGCGCGAGGCGAGGCCCGCCATGTCGATCACCCGGGTCCACCGCACGAACGGGTTGAAGTCCACCTGGTCACCGGCGTCATCGACCGGCGGGAAGTTCACGCCCGCGGTACGCGCACCATTCGACGAGGAGAACTCGGTGGACACCGGAACGGTGGGAGCCGAGTTGCGCACCCGGATCATGCGGGCGGTGTCCAGAATCGCCCGATCGGTGTTGGCGTGCTCTTTGTTGGTGGCCGCCGCGGCGGCGTTGGGTCGGCTCGCGGCTCCGCCGTACACCTGACACGAATCGGTGTCGCACGTCTTGGCGTAGGGCGAGTAACGGTTCTGCGCCAGTGCGTACGAACGCGCGGCCACGGCCTGGGCGCGCAAGGCGTTGATACCGGCGCCGCCGCCCCAGACGCCCCACAACGCCGGCGACTCGCGCGGCACCACCCCACGCA
>JBJTFY010000169.1:0-2447 GCA_046093625.1 Actinomycetota bacterium | reverse complement strand
GACATCCACGGATCGAGTTTCTCGTCGAGTCCGCCCGGGAGATAGCCAACATCGGCGCGGCCCACCGGAACGAGCGGGCGATACACGGCCAACTTCTCGTAGCGACGATCCTCCACGACTTGTTCGAGTCCGGCGGCGATGGCCAACACGGTCTTGCCGGTGCCGGCGCGACCGTCGAGGGCGACGACGCTCACGTCGGGGTCGAGCAGAAGTTCGAGGGCGAACCGCTGCTCTTTCGACCGGGCACGGAGCCCCCACGCCTCAGGCGACGACGGGGCAATGAGGCGTACGTCACCATCGAGGCACCGGGCCAGTGCCGACTGGCTCCCGGCGCGGAGGATGGCGAACGAGTTGTCGACGAGGGTGCCCGGAGCGGCAATGTCGTCGGGAGGGAGAGCCTCTCCGTCGTACAGCCGATCGACGAGATCGGTGGCGCAGTCGACGGTCACGTAGCCGAGAGGACGCGACGACATGGCACGACCGGCGAGCTGATGCTCGTGCGCGGTGAGGCCGAGGTGCGCCGCCTTGAGACGCAACGCGGCGTCGTTGGACACCATGCGCGTGGGAGTCGTGAGCGCCTGACCGAGCGCCGCACCGATGATGCGATTGTCGGGTTTGGCCGGGTCGAGCCCGTGCTCGACGAGCAGGTGGCGTTGAATTCCGTTGATCTCGATGTGGACAGTGGAACCCTCGCCCACCGGAGCCGGCGAGGCCAACGAACCCCCTGCTTGCAGGCGAATTTCCTCGAATTGACGCAACGCCGCGCGAGCAGCGCGACCCACGTCGTCGGGACGACTCTTGAGTCCGTCGAGCTCTTCGATCACCGTGAGTGGCACGACGATGTCGCAACCGGGATACGCGTGCAGACAATTCGAGTCGGCGATCAGGACCGACGTGTCGAGCACCACTCGCGTCGCGGCGGGTGCTTCTGGTGTGGTGTCCGATCTGCGGCGGGAGCTCGCGCTCCGAGTTCTCTTCGTTGACTCGATCCGCACGTCTTCGGTCACCGAATCTCCCTTGTGTCGAGTTGGACAAATTCGGTGCGACGCACCGGCCCGGGCGGGGGAAACCCCGGCCTCCCTAGTGTGTCGCAGAGTCGTGTAACGGTGGTGGTTAGTTCGGGAGAAAGCGGTCGCGCTGGTCGACCGGCGCCGAACGTGCCGACCCCGGCGGATCGGTCGACGGCGGTCGTTGCAGTTGCAACAAACAGAAGGCTTGTAAATGCCCGCGGGACCGAATCGAATGTGAGGAAGTTCCACCCGAGAACTGAGCAAGGAAGCGAATGATCACCAACGAGTCGAGGAACACAGCTGACGAAGTCACTGGTTCCCGCTCAACAGTTTCACTGAGGGCCGCGGCCCCCATGAACTGTCAACACTGAAGCAAGTCCAAACGAGAAAGGGATATCCCCATGGCAGCAAAGAAGAAGGCAGCCAAGAAGGCTCCGGCCAAGAAGAAGGCAGCCAAGAAGGCACCGGCAAAGAAGAAGGCAGCCAAGAAGGCTCCTGCGAAGAAGAAGGCAGCCAAGAAGGCTCCTGCGAAGCGCAAGGCAGCCAAGAAGGCTCCCGCGAAGAAGAAGGCAGCCAAGAAGGCTCCGGCCAAGAAGGCTCCCGCCAAGCGTCGCAAGCGCAAGGCAGCAGCCAAGAAGTAATTCGCCCCGATCACAATCGGGAAAGGAACTGGTCGAGCGGGGGAAACCCCGCTCGACTGCTTTTTCCGGCCGAGTTGGCGACCAGGATGGGCTGATGGCACCGCGACTCGACGATCTGCTCGCCGACCTGGCCGATGAACACCGCGACCTGGATGCGGTCGTGAGCCAGTTGTCCGAGTCGACCTGGCGAGCCCCCACCTTGGCCGAGGGTTGGTCGATCGCCGACCAGATCAGCCACCTCGCCTTCTTCGACGAGCGCGCCGCGATGGCGATGACCGATCCCGACGGGTTCACTCGTGACTTCGAACAGATGGTCGCGGCCGGTCGTGACGCGTCGGTGGATCGTTCTCGATCGTTGACCCCGGCTGCATTGATGGCCGACTGGCGAGTTGCTCGCTCAGCACTCGTGGTGGCCGCCCGAGACGCCGACCCCACGGCTCGCGTTCCGTGGTACGGCCCGGCGATGTCGCTGCGCTCGTGCGTGACCGCTCGACTGATGGAGACCTGGGCCCATGGTCAAGACGTGGTCGACGCTCTCGGCATCGATCGGCCCGGGACTTCGCGTCTCCGCCACGTGGCTCACATCGCGGTCGGTGCGCGGGCGTACGCACTGATGGTCAACCGGCTGACACCCGACGACCGCGCGGTGTTCGTGGAGTTGACGTCACCCGATGGCGACACCTGGGCGTGGGGATCGCCCGATGCCGACGGCGGATCGGTTCGCGGTTCGGCCCTCGAGTTCTGTCTGGTCGCCATTCAGCGTCGTCATCTCGGTGACACCACACTGCGTCTGGAG
>JBJTFY010000168.1:0-3797 GCA_046093625.1 Actinomycetota bacterium | reverse complement strand
CCTCTCGGCGAGCGCCCCGAGAGCCTACCGCTGGATCGCGTCAACCCGCCCGGTGGCGGTCGATCAGGCCGATCAGCTCGTCGACCGTGCGGTCGAGGTCGTCGTTCACCACGGTGGCGTCGGCCAGGGCGAGCCCGATGGGCTCCTCCTCTTCGGCCTTGCGCAGACGTTCGTGCACCTTGTGGTCGGGGTCGCCGCGACCGATCAGCCGTCGGCGTTGCTCGTCACGCGAGGGCGGCAGGATGAAGATGAGGACCGAATCGGGGTGACGGGCCTTCACCTGCTGGGCGCCATCGACCTCGATCTCGAGCACCACGTCACGACCGGCGGCGAGGTCGGGAACCGGCGTGCCGTAATAGTTGCCGAGGAACTCGGTCCACTCGAGGAAGCCCCCGGCGTCGCGATGGTGTTCGAACGACCCACGGTCGGTGAAGACGTAGGCGTCGTCGCGCTCGCCCGGACGCTGGGCTCGCGTCGTCCACGAACAACTGAGCAACAAGCGGGGGTCGCGCCGCATCAACGCATCGACGATCGTTCCCTTGCCGACCCCACCGGGACCGGAGATGATGAAGATGCGTGCTGGGCGACCTGAGGAGGATCCGGGCGTGGTGACCCGGTCGCTCACTTGGCCAGGTGGTCGAGCAGGGCCTTCTTCTGCTGGGCGCCCAGTCCCTGGATCTTGCGGTTGTCGGCGATGCCGACTTCCTCCATGATCTTGCGGGCCTTGACCTTGCCCAGACCGGGGAGGCTCTCGAGCATCGAGACGACCTTGAGCTTGCCCACGTTCGGGTCGCTCGAGGCCAACGCGTCGGCCACCGTCAAGGTGCCCTGCTTCAGCTTGACCTTGATCTCGGCCCGGGCCGCACGGGCCTCGGCGGCCTTGGCGAGCGCCGCGGCGCGCTGTTCGGGTGTCAGTTGCGGAGGTGTTGCCATGGGCAGACCATACACACGGCTTTCGACCCTCGGGTGGATACCTCGCAGGTCAGAGGTGGGCTCGACCGACGATCGAGGCCACCGAGGGGTAGCCGTGGGCGGCCAACCAGGCGACCAGGTCGTCGGCCACCTGGAACGGGGCGGACGGGTCGGCGAAGGTGGCGGTCCCCACCTGGACCGCATTGGCCCCGGCCATCAGCAGTTCGGCGGCGCTCCATCCGTCGCTGACGCCTCCCACCCCCACGATGGGCCGGTCGGGGTGGGCCGCGCGCACGTCGTACACCGCGCGCACCGCGACCGGATGGATCGCCCGGCCCGACAAACCCCCTCCCCCGTTGCCGAGAGCCGCCGTGCCGGTGGCGGGGTCGAGGGCCATACCGAGCACGGTGTTGATCAGGGTCACCGCATCGGCACCGGCGTCGCGCACCCGACCGGCGATGGCGACCAAGCGGTCGGTGTTCGGGCTGAGTTTGGCCCACACCGGTAGCGCCACGTGCTCGTTCACGGCCGCGACGACCGCAGCGGACAGGTCGGCGTCGTGGGCGAAGATCCCGTGACCGTTCATGTTCGGGCAACTGAGGTTCACCTCGACGGCCACCACCGACTCCGGTAGGCGACCCGCCAGTGCCAGCGCGGCCGCCCGGTACTCATCGACACTGCGACCCCAGATGCTCACCACCGTGGTCGCCCCGCGGGCCTCGAGTCGGGGGGCATCGTCGCGCAACCACGCCTCAACTCCCGGACCCTGCAAGCCGACCGCGTTCAACATTCCTTGATCCACCGGGTGGACGCGCGGAGCCGGATTACCGGCCCACGGCATCACCGAGAGCGACTTCACGACCACCGCACCGAGTCGAGCCAGATCGCCGTAGGCGGCGAGTTCGTCGGCATGACCGGCGGTGCCCGAGGCCGTCATCACGGCGTGTCGCAGACGCACGCGACCGACGGTCGCCGACGCGTCGATCGGATCCACCGGTGGGCGTCGCCGATCAGCGCCCATGGTGCTCCTGCAGACTGCGCACGTCGAGAGGCTCGCGCAATTGTTCGGCCATTCCGCGCACGGCCGCCAGTGCCGCCTCGACGGTCGTCACCGAACTCACCCGGTGGACGTTGGCCGCCTTGCGGATCGCCTCGCCGTCGGTGCGGCCGCCGCGACCCTGGGGTGTGTTGATGACGAACGAGATGTCACCGCTCGCGATCAGGTTGACCGCGGTGACCTTGGCGCCCTCGCTCACCTTGCCCACCACGGTGTCGACCATGTGGCCGAATCGACCGAGGTAGTCGGCCGTGCCCGGGGTGGCCACGATGCCGAAACCCAACTCGCGCAAGCGCTTGGCCACCACGATGCCCGCGGGCTTGTCGCCGTCGGCCAACGAGAGGAACACCGTGCCACTCGACGGCAACACCGTTCCGGCGGCCAGTTCGGCCTTGTAGAACGCCTTGCCGAAACTGTCGTCGATGCCCATCACCTCGCCGGTCGAACGCATCTCGGGCCCGAGCGCGGTGTCCACCTCCGGGAATCGACTGAAGGGCAGCACGGCTTCTTTCACCGCCACCGTCGACGGTGAGTCGAGCAGAACCGAACGCGACAGCAATCCCTCGGCACGCAACTCGGCCAGGGTCGCGCCGAGCATGACCCGGGTGGCCACCTTGGCGAGCGGCACGCCGGTGGCCTTGGCCACGAAGGGCACCGTACGACTCGCACGGGGGTTGGCCTCGATGACGAACACGTTGGTTCCGGCCACGGCGAACTGCACGTTGATCAAACCGCGCACGTCGAGTGCGTTGGCGATGGCCGCGGTGTAGCTCTCGATGACCTCGACCACCCACGAGGGCAACGTCTGCGGCGGGATGGCACAGGCCGAGTCGCCCGAGTGCACTCCGGCCTCCTCGACGTGCTCCATCACGCCGCCGATGACGACCTCACCGGTGTGGTCGCGAATGGCGTCGACGTCGACCTCGGTGGCGTCCTCGAGGAAGCGGTCGACGAGCACCGGTCGTTCGGCCGACAAACCGCCCTCCTTGCCGAGGCTGCCGAAGCCCGACAACTCGGCCATGGCGCGCGCGAGGTGATCGCGATCGTGGACGATCTGCATCGCCCGACCGCCGAGCACGTAGCTCGGACGCACGAGCACCGGGAAGCCGACCCGGTCGACGATGGCCAGAGCCTGGGCCAGGTCGACCGCCGTGCCGCCCGGAGGTTGCGGGATGCTGAGCGAGGTGCAGAGTGCGTTCCACTTCTCGCGGTCCTCGGCGAGATCGATGGACGCCGGCGAGGTTCCCGCGATGAGCTCGGTCGGAATCTGACCCGACAACTTGAGGGGCGTCTGCCCACCGAGCGACACGATGACCTTGGGACTCCGCCCACCCGCCGCGGCGGTCTCGGCGGCGATCACGTTCAGGACGTCCTCTTTGGTGAGCGGTTCGAAGTAGAGACGGTCGCTCGTGTCGTAGTCGGTCGAAACGGTCTCGGGGTTGCAGTTGACCATCACCGTCTCGAAACCGGCGTCGCGCAGAGCGAACGAGGCGTGCACGCAGCAATAGTCGAACTCGATCCCCTGCCCGATGCGGTTCGGACCCGAGCCGAGGATGATCACCCGTTGGCGGTCCGACGGACGCACCTCGTTCTCGTCCTCGTAGGTGGAGTAGTGGTACGGCGTCTCGGCGGCGAACTCGGCCGAACAGGTGTCGACGGTCTTGTAGGTCGGGATCACGCCGGCGGCCTCGCGCGCCGAGCGCACCTCGGACTCGCTCGAGCCCCAGAGATGGGCCAGCTGGGCGTCGCTGAAGCCGAGTCGCTTCGCGCGCCGCCACGCCCACGTCGACAGCGACGACGCGGTCACCTCGCCCAGTGCGTGGCGTTC